>NZ_JACMOM010000294.1 GCF_014378035.1 Aeromicrobium sp.
ACAGCCTCGACTTCCTCGACAGGGTGGGCCTCGTCGTCGCTGGAAGCAGTGGCTTCAGTGGCGTGGGCGGCTGCCGCGGCGTCCTCGGACTTGGTGATCGAGTCGGGGTCGGCCGCATCGGCGGGGTTCGGCTCGGACTCCTCGGCCGGATCGTCCTTGGCCTCTGACTCGGGGGCCTCGACCGGCACTGGGTCCGGCGTCGACTCCGAGGCTTCGGCGACATCGGCGCGGGGCGCGCCACCCTGGCCTCCGGTGGCCGAGCCCTTGTCGTCGATGGCGATGTTGTGGGCGGCGGCAACGGCCTTGTCGGCATCGCTCGCTCCACCGCCACCGTCCCCGGCGGCGGACGCGGCGGTCGTGGTTGCCTCGGCGATGCCGGCGTCTGCGTCAGCCGCCGACGGTCCGCGCTTGACGCCCGCGAGCAGCAGCTGCGCGACGTCGAGCACCTCGACCTCCTCGCGGGCAGCGCCCTCGGACTGCTTGAGGGTGAGCCCGTCGGACATCATGATGCGGCAGAACGGGCAGCCGACCGCGATCTGGTCGGCGCCGGTCGCGATGGCCTCCTCCGTGCGGTTGACGTTGATGCGCGAGCCGAGCGACTCCTCCATCCACATCCGGGCACCCCCGGCGCCACAGCAGAACGACTTCTCGGTGTTGCGCGGCATCTCGGTGAACTCGGCACCGGGGATGACTTGCAGCAGCTCCCGCGGCGGCTCATAGACCTTGTTGTGACGACCGAGGAAGCACGGGTCGTGGTAGGTGATCTTCTTCTTCTCGACGGACGGGTCATCGGGGGCGATCGGCGTGAGACGGCCCTCGCGCACGAGCCGGTTCAGCAGCTGCGTGTGGTGGACGACCTCGAGCTCGACGCCGAACTCGGCGTACTCGTTCTTGAGCGAGTTGAAGCAGTGTGCGCAGGTCGAGACGACCTTCTTGACCTTGGTCTCCTTGAAGACCTCGGCGTTCTGCATCGCGAGCTGCTGGAAGACGATCTCGTTGCCGGCGCGACGGGCCGGGTCACCCGTGCAGGTCTCGCCGTCACCCAGCACCGCGAACGACACGCCCGCCATGTCGAGCAGCTCGGCGACAGCCTGCGTGGTCTTCTTGGCACGATCTTCGAACGCACCGGCGCAGCCGACCCAGAAGAGCCACTCGACCTCGTCGAGGTCCTCGACGTCGACGCCGACCTGCTTGACCTCGAAGTCGAGCTTCTTGGCCCAGTCCATGCGGCCCTTGGGGTCCATGCCCCACGGGTTCCCCTTGCGCTCGAGACCCTTGAAGATGTTGTTGAGCTCGGCCGGGAAGTTCGACTCGACGAGCACCTGGAAGCGACGCATGTCGTCGATGTGGTCGACGTGCTCGATGTCAACGGGGCACTGCTGCACGCACGCGCCGCAGTTGGTGCACGACCAGAGCACGTCGGGGTCAATGACTCCATACATCTCGGAGTCGCCGATCAGGGGACGCTCGAGCTCTCGCTTCTCCTCGTCGCTGAGCTTGCTCTGCTCCTCCTCGGACAGGGCGAGGAGCGGTGCCTTGGCGTACGCGTGCTCGCGCAGGCCCATGATGAGCAGCTTGGGTGAGAGCGGCTTGTCCGTGGCCCAGGCAGGGCACTGGCTCTGGCAACGTCCGCACTCGGTGCACGTCGTGAAGTCGAGAATGCCCTTCCAGGTGAAGTCCTCGACCTTGCCGACGCCGAGCTTGGCGAAGTCCTCTTCCTCGAGCTCATCCATGTCTTCGAGGTCGAGGGCCTTGCCCTTGATGTAGATGGGCTGCAGTCCGCCGAGGGCGGTGCTGCCGTCGGACTCACGCTTGAACCAGATGTTGGGCCAGGCCGTGAAGCGATGCCACGCGATGCCCATCGTAAGATTGCGGGCGATCACGATGAGCCAGACCATCGCCAGGACGATCTTGAACATCGCGACGAAGAAGATGACGTCCTCGAGCGAGCCCTTGCCGTCGGGGTACAGGGCGTCGCCGACGTACGAGCTGAGCGGGAAATGGGCTCTGCCGCCGTTCTCGCCGCCGTGGTGCAGCTCGATGAGCTTGTACTCCGCGCCACGGATGAACAGGATGGCCGCGCCTTCGAGCAGGACCATGAGCTCGACGAAGTAGGCCTGCCAGAACGTCGAGCCGAAGAATCGTGATTTGCGACCCTGCGAGCGCGGGTGGTTGAGCTGCCGCACAGCGATCAGGAAGATGATGCCAATCGTGCTGAGCAGGCCGAGGGCCTCGGCGACCCATTCGTAGAGATAGAAGTGGCCGATCAGGGGGAAGGCGAAGTCAGGGTTGAACAACTGGAAGTAGCCCTGCAGGACTGCCGTGCTCAGGAGGATGAAAGCCGCGTAGACGAACCAGTGCATGATGCCGACCCAGCGCTTCTGCATCATGCGCGTGTGACCGAACGTCTCGACCGCCATGTTGACGGTTCGCTTGAGTGGTTTGTCGCGCCGACCGATCACGGGCTGCCCGGTGCGCAAGACTCTGACCATGCTCCGGACGGCAAGCGTGGTCAACGGCAGTGCGATGGCAGTGAAGATGATCGACAAAGTGATCGCGACAACCTGCATGAAGGCCCCAATTCTCCTGTGAAACGACCCTGACAGTAGGGCTGACATTATCCGGTCGCGAGTCTCCGTGCTGGGTCGGGGGAGCCAAAGCCCCGGGCGGTGAAGTGCATGTCACACGGTGTCGTGGAGGTGCTCACCCCGCACCGGCACCAGGGGAATGGCCAGCAGGGGGAACAACGCGACCGCGGCAAACGCAAATCCGTAACCCTGCCCGGCGACGACTGCACCCACCAGCGGAGGGACGAGGGCCGACGCAACGTACTGCCCGGTGTTCTGCAGCCCCATGGCCCGTCCCGACCAGTACGGCCCTCCGATCTCGGCGACCGAGGTGAAGGCCAGCCCGTTGTCGGCGACGGTGACCGCTGTGGCAATGACGATGAGCGACACCGCCAGTGGGGTGCTGGACAGCAGCCCGAGCGCGAGCATCGTTGCGGCGGCGACGATGGCGACGGTGCGCATCGGGCCGAGACGGCTGCCGACCCGATCGGACCACCAACCCGCACCGATGCGTCCGGCTGCGCCCAGGACCTGGGTCGCGGCGAGAAGCGCGCTGGCGGCGAATGTCGACCAGCCCCTGTCGTCGATGAGCCAGACCAGCATGTACGTCCAGACGGTGAACTGCGGCACCACGAGCAGTGCCGACGCCAGGTGGATGCGCCAGAGCCGGTTGTCACGCGTGTACGGATTCGCGAGGTGTCCGAGATCAGCTGCCTCCGTGCGGTTGGGCCGGGGCGGGTCGACGATCAGGGTCGCGGCGAGCAGGGTGGCGATGGCGCAGATCGCTGCGATGACGGTCATCGTGGTGGCGAGTCCACGGGCGTCGACGAGGTTCGACACCACGAGTGCCGAGATGCCGACGCCAAGGGGGAGAGCGGTCTGCCGGATGCCCATCGCGGTGCCGCGCCGATTGGCGGGAAACCATCCGACGACGACGCGTCCGCTGGCCGAGTTGGCGCTCGCTGCGCCGATGCCCCCCACGAAGAACCAGACCCCGAGCCCGAGCAGCGACGGGCTGAGGCTGGCACCGAGCGCGGCGATCGTGACGATCACGAGACCTGCGGTCATCGAGGCACGCTCGCCGATGCGATCGACGACCAAGCCCCAGGCAACGAGCGCCACCATCGTGCCGGCCAGCGGCGCAGCGGCGATGGTGCCGGCCTCGACGAGGCTCAGGCCGCGCTCGAGGTGCAGGTACGGGATCAGGAAGGGTGCACCGTTGACGAAGATCGTGCCGGCGATCTGGCCGATCATCGAGACGGCGAGCATGACCCAACGGTGAGGAATCCTCCGGTTGCTCGTCACCACTCGCTCACCATCGTGTCCATATCCTGATACGAATTGTCTCAGGATCTAGGATACGCACCCTCTCACAGGTCGACGACCGTCAGAGGTTCTTCTCCACGCCCACGTGGCATGCGGTACAGCCGAGCCGCTCGAAGAAGCCTTGCCGGTGAGTGTGGCCAGTGCTGGAGGTCAGTGGCACGAGCACCGTCAGGGCAGCGCGCCGACCGATGCCAGCGCCTGCTTGAGAAGCCAGCCCCGACCGCCCTCCATGTCTCCGAGCACCTCCGCCGAAGCTGCCTCGAGCGGCGTCAGCCAGGTCAGCTCGAGAGCATCGTGTCGAGGGTTGCAGTCGCCGGTGACAGGCACGACATAGGCCAGTGCAACGGCGTGCTGGCGCGGGTCGTGCAGCGGCGACAGGCCGGGCATCGGGAAGTACTCGGCCACCGAGAAGGGCACGGTGGTGGTCGGCAGCTGGGGAAACGCGGTGGGGCCCAGATCCTTCTCGAGGTTGCGAAGCAGCGCCTCACGGACCGACTCGCCATGCATGACGCGTCCGGATACCAGCGTGCGCGTCATGGCGCCGGTCGTGGACGACCCGCGCAGAAGCACGCCGACCGACTCGACCTGGCCGAGCGAGTTGACGCGGACAGGAACCGCCTCGACGTAGAGGATCGGGACACGTGCCCGGGTCTCCTCGAGAGCGAAATCCGGGAGCCAGCCCGGGTTGGGATCAGGGGTGCGAACCGAAGGCATGGGCAACATCCTCGCCCATGGCTGGTCGCGAGGTCATGTAGCCGCGCAGAAACACGGTTCCCGTAGGCGGAATCTGGTGGGTCGTGGCCTGCTCGGACGCCGCTGCTCGGACGCCGCTGTTCGGCCGGCCGTTTCACCGAGAAAGCGTCAACACCACGAGTGCGATCAGAACGGTGGCTGCCACCAAGGCAATCTGGGTGACATTCAGACTTCGGCTGAGAGTGGCTCTGTTGGCCGACCGGTCAGTTGAGGAGGCAGCCGTTGGCGTGGGACGCGACGTGTCATCAGGGCTGTTCGCCAGGTGGCGCGCTCGCAGCACCTGGATGAACAATCCCGCAGCGAGGGCGGACAGGGGAGCTGCGGTCGTCCAGTAGCGCGAGCCGGTGAGGTGGACGAGAGGCTGGGCGAGCAGCGCACCGAGCCCGAGCTTGAGAGCGATGCTGACCACCTGCTGGTCGAAGGACTTGCGAAGGACGGCCAGCATCATCGCGACCACGATGGCCAGCATCGCGAAGAACATGACAACGGTGATCGCGACCGACACCGCCACGCCCGTGGCGTTGGCCCCGTGGGACCGCAGGGATGAGGCGAAGCCTCCCGGATGCAGCGTGTACCGGCCGAGGTTGCTCAGCACTTCGCGCGTGTAGCTCTGGGGCGTGACTCTGGTGCGTGCATATGCCGACATCTGCTGCTGCACCTCGACCTCGCTGCGTCCGGTCGCCCGGGCGACCTCGCGGGAGTACCGGAGGGGGCTGAACCAGATGGTGCTGCCCGGGTCGCACGTGCCGAAGCACACCCGGTCAGTGTCGCCGAACGTGTTGGCCAGGACGATTGGGACCGAGGTGGTCGTGACGACTCGTGCATCCAGAGTCTGCGAGGCGAACGTGGACCAGGGCAGGAGAACCATGACGAAGACGGCAATCGCGCTGCCCAGGAACTGCAGACCGCGAGAGCGCTCGCGTCCGCGCAGGAGCAGGACCGTGGACGCCCCGATCATGATGAGCATGCCGAACACCAGCAGAGTCGCGCTGGAACGGAAGTAGACAGCCGCGATGGCGATCAGCCCCAGCAGCGTTCCTTGTCGCAAGTCTGGCGATCTCCCGTCTCTGAGGCGACGCATGATCGCGATCAGGTGCGTGACGAGCACCAGTATCAGGAGGCCGGCCCAGAGGTCGCCCCACGCACTGTAGGAGAACAACAGCCACGTCGGGACCAGTCCGGGAAACACCAGGAGGGCGCCGGCGTACAGGTCGCCGAGCTCTCGCCGCACAGTCAGAGCAGTCAGTACCAGCAACAGGCTGGAGAGGACGCCGAGGTACGCCCGGATCACGATCACCGAAGAGTCAGGATCGATCACGAAGAGCGGCGTCAGCACAACGGACATGCCGGGCATGAACCAGCCGCTGCCCACCACGTTCCGGCGCAGCTCCTCCATGTCCACGGGTCCGAAGGAGGAGAGATCGCGGACCAGGTTCGACAGGGCCCGGCCCCCGTCGACGTACGCCGCCTCGTCTCCTTCCAACGGGGCGCCTGCCACCAGCGGGAAGACCACGACCTTCAACACGACATGGGTCGCGAGGAGCAGGGCCAGCACCATGTCGGCCCGTGGCCGACGTGCCTGCCCGCGGACGACGGGGATGGTCATGAGTTGGTGTCCCACTGAGGGGGGAATTGCTTGGTCGAGTAGGGCTGCGAACACGCGGGGCCGTGCGACGTCAGCTCTGAGACCGGTAGGTCGAGCACGAGAGTGCCGCGGACGATCGAGGTCTCCGGGACCCCCTTGAGGGCAGTCACCTTGATGCCCACCCGGCCCACACCGCGCTCGGTCAGGACCAGGCCCCCGGGGCTCGGGGGCTTTGCCTGGACGAAGCCGGCGGAGAGGAAAGCTTCCGTGACCTTTCGCCGCACGGCGTCGGCGTCGATCAGGTCGTACTGCATCACCAGTCGTCGTCGTTCGTGACCAGCCGGCCCGACATCACCGTCCGAACGCACTTGGTGTGGGAACGCGAAGGCCACGCCGTCGGGCAGCGGCCGGCAACCGTTCGTCAGGGCCGGAGGGGGCAGGTCGGGGCGGTAGCTCCCAATCGGCTGTGCGCGTCCGAAAGACGCGCTGAACCCGATAATGAGCAGAATGATCGCGGCCAGGGCGACAACGGTGAGGCGCCGGGCGTGCAGGACGCGGGGAACGCGAGGCGGCTCGGTGATCGAATCGGACGCACGGGTCGGCTGAAGGGGACGCGTGCTGCGCGCGAGGAACGTCACGGGCAGCCACGGGCGCGGTCAGCCGGCGGAGTTCGGGGACCGTCGTGGCCGACGTCGATGGTCACCGTGACCGAGTCCCCGTGCAGGCGTGGGTCAACACGATCCCGGGCATGCTGGGCTCCGTCATTCGTGAGGTTGCGTGCTGAGCGAGCAGAGTGGTGCGGGTCTCCGACGAACCGGCGCTGCGCATCGCTTCCGGCCTGCAGGCGTCCAAGCACGGGATTCATCGTCTCAGCGAGTCGGGTCGTCTCGTCACCGCCCCCAGGCGCGAGCACACAGGCCGAGATGACCACCATGTCGTGCGCGTCGATCTCCCCAGCGATCGCCAGCCGCACCGCGCACCTCTTCGTTGATCCCCGTGCCATTCTCGCCGTTCGACGTTGAGAGAACACTGAGAACGGCTGGGGCTGCGCCCAAGAACATGTGATCCGAGACGATGTGACCGAACGGCCAGTGGATCTAACGGGCCGACGTTGCGGAGATGGAGTTCATCCCTTCCACCTCCAAGGAGAAGGCCAATTGAGGCACCGGGCGCCTGGTGGTGCGGTGGATCCCCGACTTCGACGCGCAGCGAGCCCTAGCCGCCGGCAGTCCCGACGATCGACGCGCCGACGATCGCCGCGGTCATCGCACCCTGTGCTGCCTGGATGGCGTCGCGCACACCCTCGCTGGCCCAGTCGCCCTCGGCGACGATCTTGGCCCGGGCCTTGGCTTTCTTGCGGTCGGCCTTGTCGACGAACAGTGTGGTGAGGTCGGCGGCTGCGAGCAGGCCCACCAGGGGGCCGGTCTCCGCATCTGCGGGCTGGTCGAGGAGGAGGACCGCCCGCACCCGGGCGAGGAGGTTGTCGCGCCGCCCGGTGTCGAGGATGTCGTGACGGGTCAGCGGGAAGAGCCCGAGCGCCTTCTCGTGGCGAGGGCGCACAGAGCCCTTGGCGGTGAGAGCGGCATAGAGGTGCTGCCGGGCCTTCTTGCCGAGCTGTGTCACGGTGCTCTGCGGTGTCTGGCGTCCGCGATTGCGCACGCGTTCGAAGGCAGCCTGCACGACGGGGTCGTCGACCCTCGCGTAGTCGACCACCACGACGCGTGGCTTGCGTCCCGCGGCGTCGAGCGCGAGTCGTCCAGCGGCGACGAGATCGAAGAGGATCGCACCACCGAACACGGCGTCGGACTTCATCGACCCGACGCGGGCCCTGCCGCTGTCGGGATCGGTGACCAGCAAGAGGAAGTCCTCGGCGGTGCTCATGCCTCACCGTAGACCGGTGCCTGGGTGGCAGCATGGGCACATGACCCGCTCTTATGCCGCCCGGACCGACGACGGCGTCGCCAACGGCGGAGTGTCCTTCTGGTGGCAGCAGATCGGCATCCCGGAGCCGCGGCCGGCCCTCGATGGCGACCTCGACTGCGACGTCTGCATCGTCGGGGCGGGCCTGAGCGGGCTCTGGACCGCCTACTACCTGGCCATGCTCGACCCGAGCCTCGACATCGTGGTGCTCGAGGCAGAGTTCGCGGGCTTCGGCGCATCGGGACGCAACGGTGGTTGGCTCTCGGCCGAGCTGTCAGGCAGCAAGGAGCGGTACGCCGCGACCCACGGCGCCGAGGGCGTACGAGCACTCGTCACGGCCATGGAGGAGGCGGTCGACGAGGTCATCGGGGTGTGCTCTGCCGAGGGTGTCGATGCCGACATAGTCAAGGCTGGCGTCCTGTATGTGGCCCGGACGCCGGCGCAGCTGACGCGGATGCACGAGGGGCTGAGGAGCGATGCGGCGTGGGGCGTCGGCGAGAGCCATCAACGCGAGCTGACCGCCACCGAGCTCACCGGACGGCTCGTCGTCGACGGAGCACTCGGAGCGACCTTCAGCCCGCACTGCGCGCGCGTGCACCCGGCCAAGCTGGTGCAGGGCATCGCCGCGGCTGCCGAACGTCGCGGCGTCCGCATCCTCGAGCAGACCCGTGCCGACCGCATCGAGGCCGGCGTCGTCACGACGTCCCGAGGGCGGGTCCGGGCGCCGCGCATCCTTCGGTGCCTCGAGGGTTACACCGCCGGCATCCCGGGGCAGCGACGCACGTGGCTGCCGATGAACTCCGCGATGATCGTCACCGAGCCGCTTCCGGATGACGTCTGGGAGGCGATCGGTTGGCAGGGTTCCGAGCTGCTCGGCGACAGCGCGAACGCCTACTGCTACGCCCAGCGCACCGCCGACGGCCGTATCGCCCTCGGCGGCCGTGGCATCCCCTACAGGTTCGGGTCGCACACCGACGTCGACGGGCAGACGCAGGGCTGGACCATCGACTCGCTGACGCAGATCCTGCACGGGATGTTCCCGGCCACGACGCAGACGCGAATCGACCATGCATGGTGCGGCGTGCTCGGCGTGCCGAGGGACTGGTGCGCGAGCGTCTCCTTCACCTCGTCCACGGGCCTCGGCTGGGCCGGTGGCTATGTCGGTAGCGGCCTCACCACGACCAACCTGGCCGGGCGCACCCTCGCCGACCTCGTGCTCGGCCGCGACACCGACCTTGTACGGCTGCCGTGGGTCAACCGATCCGTCCGCCGGTGGGAGCCCGAGCCACTGCGCTGGCTGGGGGTGCGGGCGATGTACGGGCTCTATCGGGAGGCAGACCGGCGCGAGGGCGGCGGGTTGTCCCGGCCAAGTCGGCTGGCTCGACTGGGCGACCGCCTCACCGGGCGATGACAGCAGGGTCGTGACCACAGGTGTGGATGTCCGTCGGCCGCGCCTAGTCTCGTACCCATGTCTGACCTCGATCCGCGACTCGTCGAGCTCGCCCACCGCATGTTCGACCTGGCCCGGGAGGGGGGTGCCGAGACGCTGGCTCCCTACGTCGACAAGGGCGTGCCGGTCGACATGACGGACGCTTCGGGCAACACGCTGCTGATGCTCGCCGCCTACCACGGCCAGGCCGACACGGTTGCCGCGCTGCTCGAGCGGGGCGCCGACACCGACCGGCTCAACGACCGCGGGCAGAGCCCCCTGGCAGGCGCGATCTTCAAGGGTGAGGACGAGGTCGTCCGTCTCCTCGTTGCCGCCGGCGCAGACCCCGACGTCGGCACGCCGTCAGCCCGCGCGACGGCCACAATGTTCGAACGTCTCTACCTGCTCGACGGAACCGAAGGGTAGAGTCGAGCCACCACGACAGGGGAGCGCCAACGCAGAGGCGCTGAGAGTGCGGACCAGCCGCAGACCCTTGAACCTGCCCCGGTTAGTACCGGCGAAGGGAGTCACGATGAACTCTGCCAAGACGTCCACATCGACCACGAGGTTCGGCGCGCGCTACCGCACGATCGACCTCGTCACGATGACGACGCTCGCCGTTGCCTTCGGCGTCATCTTCTGGGGATGGGGCAAGCTCTACGCGCCGCTCAGCGGCCTGGCTGTCTTCTCTTTCCCCCCGTCGGCTGCGCTGCTGGCAGGCCCCTGGCTCGCCGCGGGCGTCATCGGCGGCCTGATCATCCGCAAGCCCGGTGCCGCGTTCGCGACGGAGTTCCTGGCCGCCGCGGTGTCCACGGTCGTCATCGGTGGCACCGAGTGGGGGTGGACGGTCTTCGCCTCCGGGCTCTTCCAGGGCCTCGGCGCCGAGCTGATCTTCCTCGCGGTCTTCTACAAGCGTTTCGGGGTCGTCGTCGCGATGGCTGCGGGCGCGGGCGCAGCGATCATCGAGGCGTTCTACGAGTGGACGCAGCCGTTCACCGCGGAGTGGGACTTCGGCTACAAGCTGGCCCACCTCGGATTCCTGACCCTGTCCGGCATCGTCGTTGCCGGCATCGGCGGGTGGCTGCTGGTCCGGGCCCTCGCGCAGACCGGGGTGCTCGATGCCTTCGGCCCCGGACGAGACGCGGCCGACGAGCAGTAGATGCCTCTCGCCCCACGGGGTGAGGTGCGGTTCGCCGGGTTCACCTGGCGCCCACTGGGTCGTCGTGAGCCGGTCGTCCGAGACCTCGACCTGCATGTCGAGGCAGGCGAGCGCGTCCTGTTGCTGGGCGTGAGCGGCGCCGGCAAGAGCACGCTCCTGCACGCCCTGGCGGGTGCGTTGGGCAGCACCATCGCCGGCACGTCCGAGGGGCTCGCGGAGGTCGGCGGTCGGCTGGGTCTGCTCCCCCAAGGCTTCGCCGACGCCGTGGTCGCCGACCGCGTCGGGCGCGATGTGGCGTTCGGACCCGAGAACCTCGGGCTGTCGCGCGATGAGATCTGGCGTCGCGTCGACGCGGCGCTCGAGGCGGTCGCCCTGCCGTACGGACGCGACCATCTCACGTCGGCCCTGTCCGGTGGTGAGTCACAGCGGCTCGCCCTCGCAGGTGTGCTGGCCCTTGCCCCGGACGTCCTGCTGCTCGACGAACCGACGTCGATGCTGGATGCTCCGACTGCGGCCACCGTGCGCGACGCGGTGCTCAACGTCGCCGGGGGGCGCACCCTCATCGTGGTCGAGCACCGCTTCGAGCCGTGGCTGGAGCACGTCGACCGCGTCATCGTGCTCGCAGGCGGCGGCGCCGGCATCGTGCACGACGGATCGGTCGCGAGCTTCCTTGCCGGCCCTCCACCGGACGGGTTGTGGATGCCGGGCCTTCCGGCACCGGTCCCGCTCGACGTCCCGTCCCGTTTGGTGAGCCCCGCCGGCAAGGTCCTCGAGCCCCGCCTCGAGCGGGTCGGGGTCGACCTCGTGACGCGCACACTGCGCGGCCTCCAGCGGACGCGCGCCCTCGACGGTGTCGACCTCGCGCTCACCGCGGGACAGTGCACGGCACTCGTCGGTCCCAGTGGAGCGGGCAAGTCGACAGCCCTGGCGGTGCTCGGAGGATTGATCGGTCCGACGGACGGCCGGGCGATCCCCGACCTACGGCGTCGGCGCAGCCGCGACCTCGCTCGCGACGTCGGCTGGGTTCCGCAGGTCCCCGAGCACGGATTCGTGACTACCGACGTGGGGCAGGAAATGGCTCTCACCGCCGGTGTCGTGGGTCGCGATATCGACGTCATGGCTGTCCTGGAGACGCTCGGACTGGGACATCTCGGCACGACGAACCCCTATCGTCTGTCCGGCGGCGAGCAGCGCCGACTGGCACTGGCGGCAGCGCTGGTGCACCGCCCGGGACTCGTGCTCCTCGACGAGCCGACCGTCGGCCAGGACCGTCACACGTGGGCGGCCGTCGCCGGGTGGATCGTCGCGGCGGCACGCGAGGGCGCTGCTGTCGGGGTGTCGACCCACGACGACGACCTGCCGGCTGACCTCCGCGTAGCCATGGCGGCAGGGTCCGTCGCGTGAGGACGGCCGTGACGCGGGTCAATCCGCTGGTCCTGCTGGCCGTCGGTGGCTTCTCGCTGCTCGGCTCGTTCTTCGTCCGTGATCTGACGACCGCCGCTGTTGCCCTCGCGGCGTACGGGCTGGTCGCGCTCGTGTTGCTGCCGTCGTGGCGGTTCCCGCTGGTCTGCCTCGGCTTCTCGCTGTTCGGTGCGGTGACGGTCGTCTACTCGACGTGGCGGCTCGGCAGCGGCGGGATCGAGCCTGCGCTCGTGCAGGGGCTTCGGCTCATCGTGCTCGCGTGGCCCGGCTCGGTCGCGATCGGCTACCTTGACCCGGCCCGGCTCGGCGACCACCTCGCGCAGACCCTGCACCTGCCGGCCCGTCCGGTGGCGGCCTTCTCGGCCTCGCTGCAGCGCTTCGCGGCCTTCGGGCACGCGTGGACCCAGCTGGAGCGCACCCGACGGGTGCGAGGAATCGGCACGACCCGCAACCCGCTGACCAACGTCCGCTGGGTGCGGGGCATGTCGTTCGCCCTGCTGGTGCACGCGATGCGCGGCGCGACGAGGTCCGCGATCGCGATGGACTCCCGAGGATTTGCCTCGGCGCAGGATCGGACCTGGGCCGAGCCCGCCACCTGGACCCGCCTCGACCGCGCCGGCCTCGCCGTTTCAGCGCTCCTCGGCCTCGTCCCCGTGATTGCCCACCTCTCGACCTGACGGGGCCGACGGGCAATGACTGCTCTGGCGCGGTGCACCGTGTTCGGGCTAGTGTGCGAACTAAGCAAGCGCTTACCAACCGGAGGTTCCGCATGACCCGTGTGTTCGACAGTCTCGACGACTTCAAGGCGGCTGCCGGTGAGGAGCTGGGGACGAGCGACTGGCTCACGGTCACGCAGGAGCAGATCAACACCTTCGCGGACGCGACCGGCGACCATCAGTGGATCCACGTCGACCCCGAGCGGGCGGCGACCGGCCCGTTCGGCGGCACCATCGCGCACGGCTACCTCACACTGTCGCTGCTGCCGGTCTTCGCCGAGCAGATCTACTCCATCAACGGTCTCGCCTTCGGCATGAACTACGGCGCCAACAAGATCCGTTTCCCCAGTCCTGTCCCCGTCAACTCCCGTCTGCGCGCGACCGCGACCCTCAAGGAGACCGCCGACATCCCGATCGGCACCCAGGGGATAGTCAACTTCGTGATTGAGCGCGAAGGAGCGGACAAACCCGTCTGCATCGCCGAGGTCGTCTACGTCATGGCAGGTGAGTGAGATGGAGTTCGGCTACGACAGCAGGACACGGGACCTCATCGGGCAGGTCGAGGCCTTCATGGACGAGCACGTCTACCCCGCCGAGGCCCTGGCTCACGAGCAGATGCAGGCAGCGATCAAGGCTGACAGCTGGGAGCCGCCGGCCGTCCTGAAGGACCTGCAGGCCGAGGCTCGCAAGCGGGGCTTGTGGAACTTCTCCCTCCCCGGTGCCGAGGGTGCCGGCCTGACCAACCTGCAGTACGCGCCTCTGGCCGAGATCACGGGTCGCAGCATCCAGCTGGCTCCCGCCGCGTTCAACTGTGCGGCGCCGGA
>NZ_JACMOM010000295.1 GCF_014378035.1 Aeromicrobium sp.
AACGTGGTCTTGTCGCGCCGTGCCTGGCTCGAGCAGACCCAGTCGGCCGTTCGCCAGAACTTCCTCACAGAGCTCCAGAAGGGGCAGGTCCGCAAGGGCGTCATCTCCTCGATCGTCAACTTCGGTGCGTTCGTCGACCTCGGCGGCGTCGACGGTCTCGTTCACGTGTCCGAGCTGTCCTGGAAGCACATCGACCACCCCAACGAGGTCGTCCAGGTCGGCGATGAGGTCACCGTCGAGGTTCTCGACGTCGACATGGACCGCGAGCGTGTCTCGCTGTCGCTCAAGGCCACGCAGGAAGATCCCTGGCAGCACTTCGCCCGCACCCACCAGATCGGTCAGATCGTTCCGGGCAAGGCGACCAAGCTCGTCCCGTTCGGTGCGTTCGTCCGCGTCGAGGAGGGCATCGAGGGCCTGGTGCACATCTCCGAGCTCGCCGAGCGTCACGTCGAGATCCCCGAGCAGGTCGTGCAGATCGGCGACAGCGTCATGGTCAAGATCATCGACATCGACCTCGAGCGTCGACGTATCTCGTTGTCGCTGAAGCAGGCCAACGAGACCGAAGCATCGGCCGGAGACGACTTCGACCCGACGCTGTACGGCATGACGTCGTCCTACGACGCTGACGGCAACTACATCTACCCTGACGGTTTCGATCCCGAGACCGGCGAGTGGCAGGACGGCTTCGACGAAGCCCGCGCCACGTGGGAGAAGCAGTACGCCGAGGCGCACGAGCGCTGGGAAGCACACAAGAAGCAGATCGTGGAGGCCGAGAAGTCCAGCATCGAGGCCTCCGAGGCCGCGAACTACTCCTCGGACACCGTCGGCGACACCGACGCTCCGCAGCAGGAGGGCTCGCTCGCCTCGGACGAGGCGCTGCAGGCGCTCCGCGAGAAGCTCACGGGCGGCGAGTAGTCACCCATCACCATCGAAGAACCCCCGGTCCACACGGACCGGGGGTTCTTCGTTTCTGCGTCACCTGACTCGCATGTGGGTGTCGAAGCCGTCAACGTGGCTTCGCGGACCGGGGCGGGTTCCGTACCCGTCGTGGAGAATAGTCAGGGCGAGCGCGATCCCTGAAGCAGTCATCAAGAGCACCAGTGCCAGTGCGAGCATGAGAATCAACATGGCAGTAATTCTTGCCAGACCGGGAATCTGCCACCAGTGGCAGCAATGCCAGTGTGCATTGATTTACTGCCAGATTGTTGTGACACTGATTCGGTGAGAAAAGTTGCCGTGATCGTGCAGGACGGAGCTGAGCCGTTCACGCTCGGCGTGCTGGGTGAGGTGTGGGCTGAGCCCTACCACCCCGAGGACGACAACCCGCAGTTCGACTACGTGGTGTGCACCCCACGGCCCGGACGGGTCAAGGGCACGGCCGGCTACGACTACCTCGTCGACCATGGCCTGGAGGAGACACTCGACGCCGACCTCGTGGTGGTCGCGGCCAAACGCAATTTCCTCGAACCTTCGCCGGAGGCTGCCGCGGCGGTCCGAGCGGCCCACGACCGCGGGGCGCGGGTGCTGTCATCGTGCACAGGGGTCTTCATCCTGGGTGAGGCCGGCCTTCTCGACGGACGGGCCTGTACGACCCATTGGCGCTACGGCTCGCTCCTGGCCGAGAGGTTTCCGCTCGCGAGGGTCGACGCAGACGTCCTCTACGTCGAGGACGACCTCGTGCTGACCGGCGCTGGTTCGGCGGCCGGGATCGATGCCTGCCTGCACCTGATACGGCAGGTGTTCGGCGCCAAGGTGGCCACGACCACTGCCCGGCGCATCGTCGTTCCGCCCCACCGCGATGGGGGCCAGGCGCAGTACGTCCGCACGCCGATGGGCCAGACCGAGTGCGACACGTTGGCGCCGCTGCTCGCCTGGGCGTCCGATCGCCTCGACGAGCCGTTGTCCATCGAGAAGCTCGCGAACCAGGCGCACATGTCGGCGCGCACCTTCGCCCGACGATTCCGTGACGAGACCGGCACGACACCTCTGCAGTGGCTCACGACCCAGCGTCTGGCCCAGGCCGAGGAGATGCTGGAGAACTCGACGTTGTCGGTCGAGCAGATCGCCACACGCGTCGGCTTCGGCAACGCGGCCACCTTGCGGCACCACTTCACCGCGGCGAGGGGCACGACTCCGCAGCAGTACCGCAAGACCTTCAACTACGTCGGAGAGGCGGTCTAGCCACCACGACGCGGGCAGGGGGTCACAGCTCGGACCGGCGAACCTTGCCGGTCGCGGTCCGGGGGAGTGATGGGAGCCGCTCGTACGTCTTGGGCCGCTTCGGTGGCGCCAACCTCGACTCAGCCCGTGCTCGCAGCGCGGCCTCGTCGACATCGCCGACGTAGGCCGCACACACGCGTTGGCCCCAGCGGGCGTCGTCCCGCGCGAACACCGCGAGGTCGACGAGCCCGACGGTGTCAGCCAGTGCGGCCTCCACCTCGGCCGGATAGACGTTGACGCCGCCGCTGATGATCAGGTCCTCGCGCCGTGAGTCGAGGTAGACCCAACCGTCGTCCACGCGGCCGAGATCACCGACGCTGAACGCCGGTCCGTCGGGGGTGGCCCGCCAGGACGCAGCCGTCTTCTCGGGCGCGTTCCAGTAGGTGAAGCCGGCCCATGGCGGTACCGCACACCACAGCTGGCCGTCGTCGTCGGTCGAGACCACGCGGCCCGGCCGGGCCCGACCGAGGGTGCCCGGATGCCTCTGCCACTCGGTGGCTGAGCATGCCGTGAACTGACCCTCGGTGGAGCCGTAGAACTCCCACACGACATCGGTGCCGAACAGGTCGTGGGCACGCCGTCGTACCGGTTCGGGGCATGGCGCGCCGGCGTGCGCCACGAGGCGGAACGACGCGGCGTCGACGCTTCTGGCGACTCCGGCGCCGTCGCCGTCGCCGTTGCCGTCGCCGTCGAGCCACGCGAACAGTCGCTGCAGATGAGCCGGCACGCAGAACATCGTGGTCGGATGCAGCTCATGCACCGCGGCGACGAACACCGGAGGGTCGAACCCGGGAAGGACAGCGATGGACCCGCCCGCCAGCAGCGTGCCCATCGCGAACCTCAGCGGTGCAGAGTGATAGATCGGCGAGACCACGAGATCGAGGTCGGACTCGCAGAAGCCCCACAGGTCGCGCTCCTCGCGCACCAGCTGCGCAGCATCCTCGTCATCGAGAAGCCCCGACCACACGCCCTTGGGCCGGCCTGTGGTCCCCGAGGTGAAGTGCATCGGCCGGCACCGCGGCGACTGGGCGATGTCGCGCGGTGCGCCGACGAGCAGCTCGTCCAGAGCCTCCGGCGTATCGATCACGAGGCCCGGCTCCACGTCGCGCAGGATCGCGTCGCGTTCGTAGGGTGTCAGTCGTGGGTCGAGTGGCACCGGGACAACGCCGCTGCGGGTGGCTCCGAGCACGACACTGACGTAGGAGGCCGAACCGGGGACGAGCAGCACGACTCTGTCTCCGGACCCCAGCCCCGCCGCGGCGAGTGCCCCGGCGACGTTCGACTGGGCGAGTGAGCTGTCGGCAGCGGTGAGGATTTCGAGCAACGTCAACCTCCACATGGTGAGACGTCAGTCACGTCAACCGCGGGATTGCAGTGCTCCGACGTGAACCGACAAGCAAAGTATGCTTGACTCGGACGCTGAACCCGAATACTCCCCGACGTTTCAAGGTGGTCATTCCGTGGCAGATTCTCGCCACAGGCAGGTCGCAAGGTCTCCCCGCCGTCAATCACGCACGATGCGCGCCATTCTCCCCGCTGCTGGTCTGCTGACAATCGCAGCCGCCGGGGCTGCCGTGGTCGTCCATGATGGTTCAACCAGCAGCGCAGCCGCATCTCGCCAGGACCTGTTCGCCGTGTCCTCCGGTCAGGCCGGGGATGCAGCAGCGGGCCGCACGCCCGCAGTGTTGCCCCAGAAGGTCGCCGCGGGCACCATCAGCCGCAGCGCCGAGCGTCCGCCGCTGCCGAACGAGGCAGCCGCGGAGAACAAGGTCGAGGGTCAACGGTTCGCCGTCAAGGCCCTCGAGATCCACGCGAACGCCGCGGACTCGTCGCCGGTCCTGGCGTCCGTCAAGTCCGGAGATCAGGTTGACATCACCGGTGTCATCAAGGGCAACTGGGCGCAGATCATTCACAAGGGCCTGCCCCGCTGGGTGCCCGTCAAGAACATCGCCAAGGCCATGCCGGTCAAGGTCGTGCCGATCGGCACCTCGCCGTGCGCCTCCGGCTCCGAACCCGAGAACGGCCTGCGCCCCGACACCATCAAGGTGCACCGTGCGGTGTGCGCGAAGTTCCCGTCGATCGCCACCTACGGCGGCCTCGCGGGCCGCGGTGAGCACGCCACGGGGCAGGCCATCGACATCATGATCGCCGGTGACGTGGCAATCGGCCAGAAGATTGCCGACTTTGCCCAGGCCAACGCCGCCAAGCTGGGTATCAGCCAGGTTATCTGGCAGCAACGCATCTGGACCGTCCAGCGCGCGGGCGACGGCTGGCGTGCCATGTCTGATCGTGGCAGTCCGACGGCCAACCACATGGATCACGTCCACGTCACCACCTTCGGCGACTCCGCACCTTAGACATGCCGGGAGTCGGGGCATGCTCAGAGTCGGCCTGACCGGAGGCATCGGCTCGGGCAAGAGCACGGTGAGCGCTCTGCTCGGCGAGCATGGGGCCGTGGTCATCGACTACGACATCTTGGCTCGCGAGGTCGTCGAGCCCGGCAGCCCTGTCATCGCGGCGATCGCCGCTCGGTTCGGTGCCGACATGATCGCGTCTGACGGATCTCTTGACCGAACAGCGCTGGGCGCCCTGGTCTTTGCCGAACCCTCAGCGTTGCTGGCTCTCAACGCCATCACCCACCCGGCCATCGGTGAGCTCGCTACGGCGAGGGAGCGTGTGGCCGACCCCGGTGCGATCGTGGTGCACGACAACCCCCTGCTCGTCGAGATGGGGCTGGCTGCGCACTGTGATGTCGTCATCGTGGTCGACGTTCCCGAGGCGGTGCAGGTAAACCGGCTCATGGTGTCGCGAGGAATGTCCGAGGACGATGCGCGAGCTCGCATCGCGACGCAGGCCAGCAGACAAGAACGGACCGGTGCCGCCGATCTGTTGATCGACAACACCGGCCCGCTTGACGAGCTCAGCCCCATCGTCGGGGGAATCTGGGACGAGCTCGTGTCTCGGTCCGCCGAGGCCGGCGGCTAGGCGGCCAGGTCCGGATCGGCCAGCCTGCGCAGGGTGGCGAGGGCCTCGCGCTCGAGCTGACGGACGCGTTCAGCAGAGATGCCGTGCCTCTTGCCGATGTCGGCCAGCTTCTGCTGGCGTCCGTCGAGCAGCCCGTAGCGTGCGCGCACGATGTCTGCCTCTCGCTCGCCCAAGTGGTCGACGAGCTTGGAGATCAGGTGGCGCGACTCGTCGTCGATGACCGCGAGGTCGGGTCCGGGCATGGTCTCCCGGGCGATGAGATCGCCCAGCGAGGTGTCGCCGTCCTCATCGACCGGTGAGTCGAGGCTGACGTGGTCACGGCCCCAGGACAACAGGTCAATGACGCGGTCGACCTCCATGCCGAGCTCGAGTCCGATCTCCTGAGGCTCCGGGTCGTAGCCGAGCTGCCGCTCGAGGTTGCGGCGCGCAGCCGTGACCTGGTTGAGCTCTTCGACAACATGAACTGGCAGACGCACGACACGGGCCTGTTGTGCGATACCGCGCGTGATGGCCTGGCGCACCCACCAGGTGGCGTAGGTCGAGAACTTGAACCCCTTGACGTAGTCGAACTTCTCGACAGCGCGGATCAATCCGGTGTTGCCCTCTTGAACCAGGTCGAGCATCGGCATTGCCGAGCGGCCGTACTTGCGGGCGATGGAAACAACGAGCCGGAGGTTGGCCTGGATGAACTCTTGGACAGCCCGGTCGCCCTCTTCTGCGAGCCAGATCAGCTCGTCCTCGGTGGCAGACTTTGGTGCGCCGCCCTTACGACGGCCGATACGGCCCTCTGCGAGCAGCTGTCGCGCGAACAGGCCAGCCTCGACCGTCTTGCTGAGGTCGACCTCGCGCACGGCGTCGAGCAGGGGAGTGCGAGCGATTTCGGCGAGGTACATGCCGACGCTGTCCTTGCCTTCGATATTCATGGTCACTGTGCTCTCCCATCAGGATGTCTTCAGTGATTTCAACGCATGAGAGGCCCGAAGGATTCCGCTCTCAGTGGCTTCTTAGGGTGCGTGTGCTACTACTTGTCCACTCATCACTGACGGACAGAGAAGCACGCCGTCGCCCAGCCGGGTGAGCCCGCCCACACCGAAGCAATCTGTTGTGCCTCGGCGCGCATCAGCCGCTCCGTGGGCGACGTGGCGATTGCGGCGGGCAGGGTGTCCCGGCCAAGCGCACGACCACTTTGACGAAGGCTGTCCAGCGTGTGTTCGATCTAGCTCGAGGGTGACGATGAGGCTTCCGAAGCGTTGGACGCACCCGCGGTGTCGATGATCCAGGCCAGCTCCCACGCCCGTTCCTTCCACGAGGCGTAACGCCCGCTGACCCCGCCATGGCCCGCGTGCATCTCGGTCTTGAGGAGTATCGGCGCATCGCCGGTGGCAGTGACTCGCAGACGGGCGACCCACTTGGCTGGCTCGACGTACAGCACCCGGGTGTCGTGGAGGCTCGTCACCGCAAGGATCGCCGGGTACGGGTGCGCCCCGACGTTCTCGTACGGGGCGTACGACTTCATGTAGGCGTAGACCTCGGGATCGTCGAGCGGGTTACCCCACTCGTCCCACTCGATGACGGTGAGCGGCAGGCTGGGGTCGAGGATCGTGGTGAGGTTGTCGACGAACGGGACGCTCGCGACGATGCCCGCGAACGCATCAGGAGCGATGTTGGCCACGGCTCCCATGAGCAGCCCGCCGGCGCTGCCGCCCTCGGCGACGAGCCGGTCGGCCGAGGTCCAGCGCTCGTCGACGAGGTGCCGGGCGCTGGCGACGAAGTCGGTGAAAGTGTTGCGTTTGTGCAGCATCTTGCCGTCGTCGTACCAGTGCCGCCCCAGCTCGCCGCCGCCGCGGACGTGGGCGATTGCGAAGACGAACCCGCGGTCGAGCAGCGAGAGGCGCATCACCGAGAAGCCCGGATCCATGCTGGCCTCGTACGACCCGTAGCCATAGATCAGTCCTGGCGCGGTGCCGTCGCGAGGTGTGTCCCTGCGCGAGACGATGGACACCGGGATGCGGACGCCGTCGTCGGCGACCGCCCACGAGCGGTGCTGCTCGTACTCATCGGAGTCGTAACCGCCGAGCACAGGTGCCTGCTTGCGCAGCAGCAGCCTTCCGGTGGCTACTTCGTAGTCGTATATCGAGGCTGGCGTGATGAAAGAGCCGACGCCGACGCGGATGAGCGGCTGGTCCCACTCGGCGTTGCCCCCCACCCCGCTCGTGAACAGCTCTTCGCCGGACTCGATCTCGGTGAGCTCGCCGACTCCGTCGGGGCCCAGCGGCATGATGCCGATGCGCGAGAGGGCATCGCGACGGTAGGACAGGACCAGCTGGTGGGCGAAGACGTCGACGTCCTCGAGGCGGGTGACGTCGCTGCCCGGCACGATGACGGTGCGGGTGCCGGGGTCGTCGACGCGCACCGAGACGAGCTCGAAGTTGAGGGCATTCTCGTTGTGCAGGACCAAAAAGACGTCTTCGCCGCCAATGACTGCATGCTCGAGGGAGTACTCGATGCCGTCGCGGCGGGGGAGCACGACCCGGAACTCGCCCTCGGGGTCGGTGGCCTCGAGGACGCGCACCTCGCTGGTGACCTTGGACGAGAGGCCGATGACGAGGAACCGCTCGGACTGGGTGCGGCCGACACCGACGAAGTAGCGCTCGTCAGGCTCCTCCAGCACCAGGAAGTCGTCGGTGGTGGCGTCGCCCATGCGGTGGCGCCACACGCGGCATGGCCGCCACGCGTCGTCGACCGTCGTGTAGAAGAGGTGGGTGGCGCCCGCCGACCAGGTGGCACCGCCGCTGGTGGCGGCGATCTCGTCGGGCAGCACCTCGCCGGTGCGCAGATCCTTGACGCGGATCGTGTAGCGCTCGTCGCCCTGGGTGTCGACCGACCAGGCCAGGAGGTTCTCGTCGTCGCTGACGCTGAACGCGCCGAGCGAGAAGAACTCGTGCCCGTCTGCCTCGGCGTTGGAGTCGAGCAACACCTCTTCACCGGCGATGTCGGTGCCGGCCTCGAGCACGGGTGGGTTCCAGTCGTCGACGTCGGCGATGGGGCATCGGCACCGGATGGCGTACTGCTGACCTTCGATGGTGCGGGCGTAGTACCACCAGCCGCCCCGTCGCACCGGCACCGAGAGGTCGGTCTCGAGCGTGCGTGCCTTGATCTCGTCGAAGATCTGCTGGCGCAGTGGCTCGAGGTGTGCGGTCGCGGCGTCGGTGTGGGCATTCTCGGCCTCGAGGTAGGCGATCGTTGCCGGGTCGTCCTTGTCGCGCAGCCACTCGAAGTCGTCGATGAAGTCGTCGCCGTGGTGGCTGCGGGTGATCGGGCGACGCTCCGCCACGGGAAGCGGGGTCGAGGGATTGGGGACGGTCATGCGTCGAACGTACCGGTGTGGCCCGCGGCCAGCACGGGGTCGTCTGCCCGGAACGTGTGAATGGGGCCGGGAGGCGTCCAGCGCGTCTCGAAGCGGACGGCCACGCGGCCGAGCCCGGCCCCCCACACCCAGCCGTCGCCGTGATCGCCGTGGTGGACGTCCATGCCCGGGTACCAACGGGCTGGGCGCTCTGGTGCGGACTCGACGACCTCCTCGTCGGTGGCGTGGTCTTCGTCATCGTCAGCAGCGAACAGGTCGTCCTGCACCCAGTCGGCGAGACCGCTGACGCCCACGCCGAGCAGCCGCAGACCGTTGCTGATGTCTTCACCGTCGAGAAGCCGTCGGGCCGTGGTGGCGAGGAGGCGGGCGTTGTCGGTGGGGTGCGGGAGTGTCGACGACCGGGTGTGTGTCTCGAAGTCGTGGTGGCGCATCTTGAGGGTGATGGTGCGTCCGGACAGGCCGTTCTTGCGGAGCCGCCCAGACACTGAACGTGCCATGCGTTCGATGATCGACTCGAGCTGCAGCCGGTCGGAGATGTCCTGCTCGAAGGTGTCCTCGACGCTGACGGACTTGGTCTCGCGCGAGGCCATGACAGGCCTGTCGTCGTCGGCGCGTGCCAGCCGGTGCAACGAGCGGCCCGACGACTGCCCGAGGAGCCGTACGAGCTCGTCGACGCCGGGGGACCGGAGGTCCGCGACCGTCAGGATGCCGACCCGCCTGAGCCGTTCGGCGGTGGCGGGACCGATGCCCGGGATGGCGGTGGCCTGCATCGGGCCGAGGATGTCGGCCTCGGTGCCGGGCTCCACGACGAACACCCCGTCAGGCTTGTTGACCTCGCTGGCGATCTTGGCCATGAGCTTGGACGAAGCCACGCCGACCGACGCCGTGAGCCCACCTGTCGCCGCCGCGATGTCTGCACGGATGCGTTCAACGGTGTCGAGCACCGATGCGCTGTCGAAATCTGGACTTGCGGCAAGGTCGACGAACGCCTCGTCGAGCGAGAGCGGCTCGACCAGGTCGGACTCCTGCTGCAGCCGTTCCATCACGAGGCGGCTCGCCTCGCGGTAGGCGTCGAAGCGGCCCCCGAGGAAGGCTGCGTGCGGGCACCGGGCCCGCGCCTCGGCCGTCCGCATCGCCGATCGCACCCCGTGGACGCGCGCCTCGTAGGACGCCGTGGCCACCACTCCTCGTGGGCCGATGCCGCCGACGATGACGGGCTTGCCCCGCAGCGAGGGCTTGTCGCGCTGCTCGACGGACGCGAAGAAGGCATCGAGGTCGAGATGCATGATCGATGCCGTTGACCGCATGGCCCCAGTGTGTCGTGCCGGTCGGACAGTGCACGTGTTCATTCGCCGCGTTCGTCCACACGCGCCTCACGACGGCCCTGTCGTCCACCGCCCGCCTGACTGCTGATGACATCGATGCGGCCCGACGGTGAATGTTGACAGATGACCGACACCCGCACCGTCTACACCGCCCACGACGTTCCCGACCTCATCGCCACCCTTCCGACCCTGTTCGGGTTCGCGCCCTCTGAGTCCCTGGTCGCCATCGCCACACACGGAGAACGTCGACGATTCGGGTTCAGGCTCCGGGTCGACATCCCCGACGACCTCTCGAACATCGAGACGCTCGCCGCCGTGGTGGCCGGACACCTGCGCCGCCAGGGCGCCGAAGGAGCGATCCTGGTGGCCGTGACCCAGCGGCAGGACGTTGCCGAGCTGCTGCTGCCCGCAGTCGAGGAGCGATTCGACGACATCGAGGGCATCGTGTCGATCCGGGCCGACGGGTCGCGTTACTGGACGACCGATCCGGGGTTCCCGGTGGCGGGCATCGCCTACGAGACGTCGGACCACCACATCGCCGTCGTGCACGCCATCGCCGCGGGTCAACAGATCCTCCCCGACCGCCAGGCACTGGTCGACCGCTTCGGCCCCGTCACCGGGGTGCGGCGCACCTGGCTCGAGAATGCGACGAACGCCGTGCTTGAGGGGGTCGTGCCGCTTGTCGCCAACACCGAGCCGGGCGACCTGGCCGCAGTCGGCATGCGGGTCGTGCAGCCCATCCTCGACCGAGGTCTCGCCAAGGAGAGACTCACCGACGACGAGCTCGTGCGGTTCTTCGTGTGGGCGTCTGGTGTCTCCGTGCGCGACGAGATCTGGGCTCAGATCGTCAGGTCCAACGCCGAGCGCATGCTCGGCCTGCTGACACTCATCTCACGAAACGTCGTCCCGCCGTTCGAGCCGGCAGTCCTGAGCCTTGCGGCGTTCGCGGCATGGCTCACCGGAGACGGCGCCCAGGCGCTGATCGCCGTCGAGAGGGCCATGACGGCAGACCCCGACTACTCCATGGCCGGGCTCATGCTCGAGATGCTCGAGGCCGGCATCTCGCCCACCTGCTGGACGGGCTTTCGCAGCGACGATGATCGAGCCTCGGAGGCATGAGATGGATTTCTCGCGCCAGCAGCGAAGCCGTGAACCCGGAATCGTCCTAGTCTGGGGCCATGGGACAGGACGTCGATGCGCGTGAGTTCACCCGCGAGGACCGGACCCGCTACCGCGCGAAGGTGAGGCGGTGCCTTGACGTGTTCGCCCGCATGCTCTCCGAGCAGGACTTCACCTTCGAGCACACCCATGTCGGCATCGAGATCGAGTTCAACCTCGTCGATGACGAAGCCAACCCGGCACTGAAGAACGCCGAGGCCCTCGAGGCGATCGCTGACGACGACTTCCAGACCGAGCTCGGCCTGTTCAACATCGAGATCAACGTCCCGCCCGCCCGCATCGACGGCGCTGGGCTCGACACGCTCCAGGCGTCGCTGCGCGACGATCTCAACGCTGCACAGACGAAGGCTGCGGGGGTGGGAACCCACCTGCTGATGATCGGCATCCTGCCGACCCTTCAGGAGGGCCACCTCAGCCGCGACTCGATCTCGGCGAATCCTCGCTACCACCTGCTCTCCGAGCAAATCCTGGCAGCGCGCGGCGAGGACATCGAGATCGTCATTGACGGCGTCGACAGGCTCGACACGACGGCCGACACCATCATCCCCGAGGCCGCGTGCACCAGCACCCAGCTGCACCTGCAGGTCGAGCCCGACGACTTCGCGCCGATGTGGAACGCTGCGCAGGCCATCGCCGGTGTACAGGTCGCCATCGGCGCCAATTCGCCGTTCCTGCTCGGACGGCAGCTGTGGCACGAGACACGTATTGCCCTCTTCGAGCAGGCGACCGACACGCGCAGCGAGGAGCTGAAGACCCAGGGCGTGCGACCGCGGGTCTTCTTCGGTGAGCGGTGGATCACGTCGGTGTTCGACCTCTTCGAGGAGAACGTCCGCTACTTCCCGGCGCTCCTGCCGATAGTCGACGAGGAGGATCCTCTCGTCGAGCTGGAGGCGGGCCGCGTGCCGCAGCTGTCCGAGCTGCGCCTGCACAATGGCACGGTCTACCGGTGGAATCGACCCATCTACGACGTCGCCGATGGGCGGCCCCACCTGCGTATCGAGAACCGGCTACTGCCGGCCGGACCCACGGTGATCGACACGATGGCCAACGCCGCCCTGTTCTATGGCCTGGTCAAGGTGCTCGGCAGCAGCGACCGGCCGGTGTGGTCGCAGCTGTCGTTCAGCGCCGCCGAAGACAACTTCCATCAGGCGTCGCGCGCCGGTATCGAGACCGAGCTCTACTGGCCGTCGGTCGGCGCTGTCTCAGCGCGGGAGCTCGTCCTGCGGCGTCTCCTGCCGCTGGCGCATGTGGGTCTCGAACAGCTCGGCGTCGACTTGGCCGTCGCCGACAGGCTGCTCGGGATCATCGAGCAGCGGTGCATCGCCGGGCGCAACGGGGCGACGTGGCTGATCGATGAGTTCGCTCACCAGCTGCGCTCGGCGCCCGACCGCATGGCCGCGATGCGTGCGACCACAGTGGCGTACGAGGGGCACATGCACGCAGGGGAGCCGGTGCACACCTGGGCCATCCGGTCCTGAGAACACCCTGAGATGAAACGCCTTGGCGCCTCGTGGCACACTTGAGCCAGAGGTTGACCACAGGCCTCATTGTTGCGCCCTTCTACCGCTTGTGAGGTTGACGTGCCGGTAAATCCCGCATCTGGATCCCGCCTTCGGGCAGTCACCAAGCGCCTCACAGGGTCTGTCGAGACCGAGCCCACGGAGCCAGCACAGGAGTTACCAGTCAAGAAGGCCGTAGCACCGAAGCCGGCGGCAAGGAAGGCACCAGTCAAGACGACGCCGGCCAAGAAGACCACCGCGGCGAAGGCAGCACCGGCCAAGAAGAGTCCGGCAGCCAAGAAGACCAGCACTTCGTCCCCGTCCCCTGCGAAAACAGAAACGACCGTGTCCAAGATCGCATCCAGCACCGCCAAGAAGACCACAGCCACCTCCGCCAAGAAGGCTGCCGCGAAGAAGCCGGCACCCGCCAAGGCCGCCGTCGTCGGCGAAGAGGAGTCGAAGATTCCCGCCAGCATCGATCTCGCCAATGCGCTCGAGGTCCCCGCTGTCGTCGACGGCACCGTCAAGGTCGATGCCTCGGGCAAGAAGATCCTGCCTGACATCCCTGACGAGGAGTTCGAGAAGGACCTCGCCACCGACCCGACGCTCAAGGAGGACGAGAAGTCGTCCTACGTGATCTCGGCGGCTGATGAGTCTGATGAGCCCGTCCAACAGGTCATGGTCGCCGGCGCGACCGCTGACCCGGTCAAGGACTACCTGAAGCAGATCGGCAAGGTCTCACTGCTGACTGCTGGCCAGGAGGTCGAGCCCGCCAAACGCATCGAGGCAGGCCTGTTCTCCGAGGAGAAGCTGGGCAAGGGCGGACGCATCACACCCAAGGCGCTCGAGGAGCTCGAGTGGATCACGGTCGACGGTCGTCGCGCCAAGAATCACCTGCTCGAGGCCAACCTGCGCCTCGTCGTCTCGCTGGCCAAGCGCTACACCGGCCGCGGCATGCTGTTCCTCGACCTGATCCAAGAAGGCAACCTCGGCCTCATCCGCGCGGTCGAGAAGTTCGACTACACCAAGGGTTTCAAGTTCTCGACCTATGCCACGTGGTGGATCCGTCAGGCCATCACGCGCGCCATGGCCGATCAGGCTCGCACCATCCGTATTCCGGTGCACATGATCGAGACCATCAACAAGATGAATCGTATTTCCAGGCAGATTTTGCAGGAAACCGGCCTTGAGCCGGATCCGGCGACGCTGGCCAAGAAAATGGAGATGCCGGAAGACAAAATCCGCAAGATTTTGAAAATCAGTAAAGAGCCGATCTCGATGGAGACGCCGATTGGTGACGACGATGATTCACATTTGGGCGATTTCATCGAAGACGGCCACAACACCGCACCGCTAGAAGCCGCCATGCAGGCCGGGTTGCGCGATGTCGTGAAGGACATTCTGGATGGTTTGACGCCACGCGAAGCCAAGGTGCTGCGCATGCGTTTTGGTATTGAAATGAGCACCGACCACACCCTGGAAGAGGTGGGCAAACAGTTTGATGTGACGCGTGAGCGGATTCGTCAA
>NZ_JACMOM010000296.1 GCF_014378035.1 Aeromicrobium sp.
CAGGCGACCATCCCGCCACCATCGAGATGGTCGCGAGCGGCAAGGTCGACCCCCACCAGTTCATCACCGGGCGGATCGAGCTCGACGACATCGTCAAGAACGGCTTCGACGAGCTGATCAACAACAAGGAGGAGAACGTCAAGATCCTCGTCAAACCGTGAGCGACCCGCCTTCAGCCTTTCGGGTGGCCGGTCATTCGCGAATTCGGCGGCTCACCTCTGCGCCGTGATGCCAGGGGTCTGGCGACGAGCAACCGCCTACGGTCTCTACCATCCAGTCATGGCCCTGTGGACTGATCGAGTACTTCCGCATCTCATCGACCGGTCGTTGTCCACCGGGGACGTGATGAAGGAGCGGCAGCGCGCGTGCGCACGGTTGGGCGGGCGAGTCCTGGAGATCGGCTTCGGCTCAGGCCTCAACATCGAGAAGTATCCTGCGGCCGTCGTCTCGGTGGCAGCGGTCGAACCATCTGACGTGGCGTGGCGCCTCTCGGCCGACCGCCGCGCCGCGTCTCCGATTCCGATCACCCGTTCGGGTCTCGATGGGCAGTCGCTCGATGAGCCTGACGCCTCGTTCGACTCCGTGCTCTCGACCTTCACGCTGTGCACGATTGTCGATGTCGAGCTGGCGTTGCGCGAGATCCATCGGGTGCTGCGACCCGGTGGCACCCTTGAGTTCCTCGAGCACGGGCTTGCCCCTGAGCCCGGCGTCGTGCGTTGGCAGCGACGTCTCGAACCGTTGCAGAGGCGCACCGCGGGGGGCTGCCACCTGTCGCGCGACATGCCGGCTCTGATCAGTGCGGCCGGATTTGAGATCGTCGCGCTCGAGCAGCGCTACCTGCCCGGACCCAGGATCGCTCGGCCGTGGACGTATGAGTACGTCGGAAGCGCCGCCCGAATCCGCTAAGCCCGGGACGGGGTGGGATCAGGCCAGTAGTGCGGCCACCCCCGCCACGATCGTGGCCGCCAGGCGCACTCTGTCGGCCAGCAGGAGACGCTTGACGAGCGACGCCGACCGCCCCTCTCGACCAAGTCTGCCGTGCAGGGGAGCCGCGACGAGAGCGGTCGTGGCCGCAGCGACAGCCGAGCCGGCCACCGCGACGAGGGTCGCGGGGGAGCGAGGGCCCGAGCTGAGCACCCACAGGCACGCGCCAGCGACCGCCGCGTACACGAGCACGACGACGTAGAGGATGCGCCGTGAGTGCGCATCATGCGCGGTTGCCCAACGATCGGCTGGGACGTCCGCGAGGGCCGGGTAGACCACGATCGTCACGACGAGCTGGAACCCGGCGTGCAGCGCAGTGGCCGCGAGAATGGCCTGCTCGGGGGTCATCTGTGCAGTGTGGCCGACCTCGGGAATGCTCGCACGGCAATGGCGACCGTCGTCGACAGCACCGTCAGAACCGGTTGAGCGGCGGCGGCGCAAAGGTCCGTCGCGCCGTCGACCATTTTCTTATGTGATCGTTTCTGATCACTATGTTTGCTACGTTACCTCCATGTTTGCTGCGGAGCGACGCAAGATCATCGCCGATCTGGTCAGGTCGAGCGGCGCCATCTCAATACGCGACCTCGCCCTCCGGGTTGGCGCGTCCGAGGTCACCGTGCGCCGCGACCTGCGAACTCTCGAGGACGACGGCCTGATCCGCCGGCAGCACGGCGGGGCGATGTCGGTGGCTGAGCAACCACGCGAGCCTACCTATGCCGAGAAGCGGCACACCGCCAGTGCCGAGAAGTCGGCGATCGCGCGCCGCGCAGCCACCTTCGTCCGAGACGGTGACGCCATCGTGATCGGCGCCGGCACCACGACGATGGCGTTGGCCGAAGAGCTGCGAGATCGTCCTGAGCTCACGATCATGACCAATTCTTTGCTGGTTGCACAGGCATTTGCTGACTCGCCACGCATTGAGGTCATGCTCACCGGCGGCATGCTCAGGGGGTCGATCTTCGCCATGGTGGGCACCGCGGCTGAGGCGGCCCTGGGCGGGTTGCGTGCCGATCGCACCTTCCTCTCCGGCAACGGTTTGTCCTCGAGCAACGGGTTGTCGACCCCCAACCAGATGGTGGCCGGGATCGACCGCGCCATGGCCGCGGCGGGGCGTGAGGTCGTCGTGCTGGCGGACTACACGAAGTTCGAGCGTGACTCGGTCGTGCAGACGGTGCCGGCGAACGACGTCGATGTGCTTGTCACCGATGCGCAGGCGCCCGCCGATGAGCTGAAGCGGATGCGGACGCTCGGTGTCGACGTCCACATCGCCACCTGATCTGATCCGCTCCTGATCCGGAGTGTTCGCCGGCGCGCGTGCCATTGACAACTTTTGATCATTTGTGATTGATTACGACGTGACCCACGACACAGTGTCGAAAGTTCGCCGGTCAGCCCGGCGTCATACCCAGGAAGTTGGCCGTGACATGTCTGCGTTCTCTCGTCACCACAGGCTCGGGGTGCTGGCCGTCGTCGCCATCGCCACCCTCGCCCTCAGCAGCTGCGCAAAGTCCGAGTCGGACGGCAGCAAGCCGGCGAGCTCGGAGGCCGGCAAGCAGGTCGTGAAGCCGGCCGACACCAAGGGTCCCACCTGCACGATCGATGCCTACGGTGCGAAGAAGATCGACCTCAAGAACGCCGTGGTCGGCTTCTCACAGTCCGAGAAGGAGGACAACCCCTTCCGAATCGCCGAGACCGAGTCGATCACCGCGGCGGCCAAGGAGGCCGGCGTCAAGGAGTTCCTCCACACCAACGCGCAGACCCAGCTGTCCAAGCAGATCTCGGACATCCAGGACATGCTCGCCAAGGGTGCTGACGTTCTCATCGTCGCGCCGCTCAACTCAGACGGCCTCGAGCCCGCCCTCAAGGCGGCCCGTGAGAAGGGCGTTCCGGTGCTGACGGTCGACCGCAAGCTCAACGCCGAGGCGTGCAAGGACTATGTGTCGTTCCTCGGCTCGAACTTCACCGAGCAGGGCAAGCGCGCCGCTGATCAGCTGATCAAGGGCACCAATGGCAAGGGCAAGGTCGCCATCCTCCTCGGTGCGTCCGGCAACAACGTCACGACCGAGCGCACCAAGGGCTTCGTCGACCAGATCAAGGCCGAGGCCCCCGGGATTGAGATCGTCGCCCAGCAGACCGGCGAGTTCGCCCGCGACAAGGGCCAGCAGGTTACCGAGCAGCTTCTGCAGTCCAACTCCGACATCACCGCGATCTACGCGGAGAACGACGAGATGGGCCTCGGAGCACTCGCCGCGATCCAGGGAGCCGGCAAGGAGCCCGGCAAGGATGTCCAGATCTACTCGATCGACGGCACCAAGAACGCCGTCACCGAGGTCGTGAACGGCACCTACAACGGGGTCGTCGAGTCCAACCCACGGTTTGGCCCGCTGGCCTTCCAGACCCTCGAGGAGTTCCTGTCGGGCAAGCCCGTCAGCGACGACATCGTGATCTCCGACCGGGAGTACGACCCGAGCAACGCCAAGAAGCTGCTCGATTCCTCGTTCTGAGGAACCCGTTGCAGCGTTGAACGGTGGCTCGTGGGCGGGCGTCATGTCCCGCCGGCGAGCCACCCTCCTTGATCCGCACACCACGAAAGGACGCCAGTGGAGCAGGTAGTGCCCAACGTTCTCGAGGCACGCAACATCGGCAAGCACTTCGCCGGTGTCAGCGCGCTGGCTGCTGTCGACTTCGACCTCCGCACCGGCGAGAGCCACGCACTGGTGGGCGAGAACGGTGCGGGCAAGTCGACGCTGATCAAGGTGCTCACGGGCGTCTACCAGCCAGACGCCGGCGAGCTGCTCCTCGCGGGGATGCCCGTCCGCTTCGGGCAACCGTCCGACGCCCAGGATGCCGGTGTCAGCACGATCTACCAGGAGGTCAACCTCGTCCCGCTCATGTCGGCGGCGCAGAACATCTACCTGGGCCGCGAGCCGCTCAACCGGTTCGGCCTGATCGATTTCCGCGCGATGCGGGAGCAGGCGCAGGCGCTGCTGGTCGAGTACGGCATCGACGTCGACGTCCGCCGACCGCTCCGCACGATGGGGCTCGGCGCCCAGCAGATGGTGGCGCTGGCCCGCGCGGTGAGCGTCGATGCCCGTGTGGTCATCATGGACGAGCCGACCTCGTCGCTGGAGCCTCGGGAGGTGGAGACCCTCTTCGAGGTCATCCGTAGGCTGCGTGCCGACGGCATCGCGATCGTCTACGTCAGCCACCGCCTCGATGAGCTGTACGAGGTGTGCGAGCGGGTCACGGTCCTGCGTGACGGCAAGCTGGTCCATACAGGGACCCTCGCGGACACGCCGCGGCTCGAGCTCATCTCGCTGATGCTGGGTCGTTCGACGAGCGAGCTGCGGGCCGGTGGTGTGACCGAGTTCCGGGACGGCCACACCCGCGCGTCCGAGCCGGTGCTGCGGGTGAGCGGGCTGTCCCGCAAGCACGAGATCGACGGCATCGACCTCGACGTACGTCCAGGCGAGGTGCTCGGGCTCGGTGGGCTGTTGGGCGCCGGCCGCACCGAGACCCTCAAGGCGATCGCTGGCGCGAGCAACGTCGACGGCGGCTCAGTGGCGGTCAGCGGACACACCGTGCACAGCGGCTCGGTGCCCGCCGCGATCCGCTCCGGCATCGTGCTCCTGCCCGAGGATCGCAAGGCTGAGGGCATCATCCCGCACCTCTCGGTGCGCGAGAACATCGTGCTCGCCGCCCTGCCGCGGCTCAGTCGCTTCGGCTTCACGTCGCGACGCCGGCAGAACTCCGTGGTCGAGACGATGATGTCGCGACTCCACATCAAGGCGTCGAGCCCCGACCAGCCAGTGGCCGAGCTCTCCGGCGGCAACCAGCAGAAGGTCATGATCGCGCGCTGGCTTGCCATGAGCCCCACTGTGCTGCTCCTGGACGAGCCCACCCGCGGCATCGACGTCGGGGCGAAGGCCGAGGTGCAGACGTTGATCGACGAGCTCGCGGCAGATGGGCTCGCGATCATCCTGGTGTCCTCAGAGATCCAGGAGGTGCTCGAGGGGGCAGATCGGATGCTCGTGCTGAAGGACGGCGCGGTCGTCGCCGAGCTGACGGGCGACAGCGTCAACGAGACCGCGCTCATGGCTGCCCTCGCCGCGGCACCTGTCAGCGACGACGTGATGGTCGACCATGGCTGAGACGACTAAGTCCGCTGCGACGAGGCAGCACCGTTCCGTCTCGGCGCTGCTGCGGGACTACGGCGTCTACGCCGCGCTCGTCGTGGTCCTGGTGTTCAACCTGTTCTTCACCGACAACTTCTTTGCGGTCGACAACTTCCGTATCCAGGCCATCCAGGTCGTGCCGGTGCTCATCGTGGCCCTCGGCATGGCGCTGGTGATCGGCACGCAGGGCATCGATCTCTCGGTGGGCGCGGTCATGGCGCTGGCGGCCGCCTTCATCCCGCTCTACATCGGCTACGGCTTCGGGCCCGCCATCCTCGTGTCGGTCATCGCCGGCGTGCTCGTGGGGCTCGTCAACGGCAGCATCATCGCGTACATCGGTGTGCAGCCCATCGTCGCGACCTTGGCCCTCATGGTGGCCGGGCGTGGCATCGCGCTCGTGGTGTCTGACGAACAGCTCAAGTCGGTCAGCAACCCGACGCTGCGCTCGTTCGGCACCGACCGCATCCTCGGCATCCCCTACATCGTCCTGCTCGCCGTGGTGCTGGCGCTCATGGTCGGCCTGCTTGTGTCGAGCACGACCTTCGGACGCCAGCTCGTGGCGATCGGCGGCAACCGCCGTGCGGCCGAGCTGTCGGGGCTGCCGGTCGCGCGCGTTCTGGTCATCGTCTACGTCCTGTGTGCCGTGCTCGCCGCGATCGCCGGCATCATCGGGGTCGCGCGGGCAGGAGCAAGCGTCCCGTCGACGCTCGGCAACCTCATCGAGCTGTCGGCGATCACGGCCGTGGTCGTGGGCGGAACGCCACTCAACGGCGGGCAGGTGCGGGTGCTTGGCACCGTCGCGGGTGCGCTGCTGCTGCAGCTCATCGACGCGACCCTGATCAAGCACGATGTCCCCGACTCCTACTCCCAGATCGTCCAGGCGGCCATCATCGTCGCCGCGGTCTATCTGCAACGACCGAAGGGGGTGGGCGGATGACCACCGTGACAACCGTCCCGACCACGAACGTGGACCGTCTCACTCGCCGCGAACGGCTTGCGGAGGGCTTCCAGCAGCACGGCGCGATCGTCGTCCTCGCCGCGCTGATCGTCGTTGGCGGTCTCGCGCTGGACACCTTCGCCACGGCCGACAACCTCACCAACGTGCTGGTGCAGGGCTCGTTCCTGGCGATCGTGGCGCTGGGCATGACCTTCGTGATTCTCACGGGCGGCATCGACCTCTCGGTCGGGTCGGTGTTCGCCCTCGGTGGCGTGCTGGCGGCGTACGGCTCTGCCTACGGGCCGGTCGTCGCCTTCGCGCTGCCCATTGCCGGTGGCGCGCTCGTCGGGGCGACGCAGGGCGCGCTCATCGCCTACGGACGCATGGCCCCGTTCATCGTCACCCTTGCGGGCCTGCTCGGCGCTAGAGGACTCGTGTTCGCGATCACCGACGAGGGCAACAAGACACCCAAGGTCGAGTCCGACCTGTTCGCCAGGATCGGCAGCGACGGACTCGGCAGGATCACCTGGCCGGTCATCATCATGTTGGTCCTGTTCGTCGTCGGCTGGCTGGTGTTGCAGCGCACCCGCGGCGGCCAGGCCGTGCTCGCGACGGGTGGCAGCGAGGACGTCGCGACCCTCATGGGGCTTCACGTCGCGCGGGTCAAGATGTCGGTCTACATCGCCTCCGGCGTGTTGGCGGCACTGGCCGGCTCCCTCAACGCCGCACGCTCGTCGACGGGTGTGACAACGGTGGGGGTGGGGCTCGAGCTCGAGGCCATCTCGGCGGTCGTGATCGGCGGCACCCTGCTGCTGGGCGGGCGCGGCAACGTCACAGGGACGCTGGCGGGCGTCTACCTGCTCGGCGTGATCCAGAACATCATCAACCAGGTCGGCAACCTCACGTCGTCGGTACAGTCCGTCGTCAGTGGTGGGTTCCTTCTGGTCGTGGTCGTGATCCAGACGATCCTGTCGCGCACGCAACGTTTGTAGCAGGACGACGTCGAGGGAAGACGAGAGGTTGTAGAGCCTCCGTGAGGGGTACTCAGAGGCATGACTGATCCCATCAAGGCTCGCAACGACGACGCCGACCCCGACCGTGACGACGACCAGGACGGGCAGGTCGCCAACCCCGGGCCTGTGCCCGCCGAGGCCGAGGACATGTCCGACACCGGCGGGGGGCCGGGCGGCTTGGCTCCGCAGGCGAAGCGCGCGAGCAACGACTGACATCCGCTCACCGCACTACCCATTGCCCCGCCGAGTGTGACGATTCTGTTGTCAAAACGTGGACTTTGCAGCAGAAACGTCACACTCGGCGGGGAGGTCGGCGGGGAGGTGGGCCGAAGGTGAGGGGTTACTCAGTGGGTCTCGGGGCCAGCCACACCGCGAAGAGTGTCGTGATCGGCACGGCGAGCACGAGCCCGATCGAGCCGACAAGCGTGCGGACGATCTCCTGAGCGATCTGTTCGGTCGTGGCCAGCTCGGCGAGGCCGCGCTGGTAGGCGTTCGCGAGCAGCAGCACCGTCATCGCGGTGCCCGCGTAGGCGAACACAAGGGTGTAGACGCTCGAGGCGATGTGGTCGCGGCCGATGCGCATGGCCGACGCGAACAGCTCTGCCCCTCGTGCTGCCGGCTTGAGGGCCCGCATCTCCCACACCGCGCTGGCCTGGGTCACCGTCACGTCGTTCAGGACACCAAGCCCGGCGATGACCATCGTGGCGGCCACGATGCCGGCGAGGTGGATGCCGGGCACGGTGGCGAGGAGGGTCGTGTCGTCTTCTGACCCGACGCCGGACAGGTTCGACCAGCCGGTGGCCCCGACCCCCACCGCTGCGGTCATGCCGATCCCGACAAGAGTGCCGAAGAGCGCGGACGTCGTGCGGATCGAGATGCCGTGGGCGAGGTAGAGCACCACGATCATGATCGCCGTCGACCCGACGATCGCGACCGGCAGCGGAGACTCCCCGGCCAGGAAGGCCGGCAGCATGAACTTGGTCAGCGCCAGCAGCGTCACACCGATGCCAACCATCGCGAACAGCCCGCGCCATCGCGCGACGATGATGACCAACACGGCGAAGATGGCGGCGAGCGCGGTGAGCGGCAGGCCTCGACGGAAGTCCAGGAACTCGAACGAGACCGGCTGGCCGGCCCGTGAGATGCGAATGACGGAGATCTGATCGCCGTTGGAGATGCCGGTCTTGTATCTCGCGGCGTCGAGGTCGAACTTTGCCGTTCCGCCTTTGACCGTTGCTGTGATGTGGGCGCAGTCGCCTGTGACCTGGAGCTTGCCGTCCGGGCCTTCGCCGCTGCTGTTGCAGTTGAACGGGTCGACGTTCGTCACCGTCGCGTCGACCGTGCTGACCCCCTTTGCCCCGTACGGGTTGGTGTTGCGCGGCACCTTGTCGGCGTCCGGCCAGAGCGCGACCATCGAGGCGATGGCTCCCGCTGCGATGGCCAGGACCACGACCGTCAGCACCGCAGTCAGTACACGACGCGGTGGTCCGTAGTCGGCGGTGGAATGGGAGTGAGAATGTGAATGTGGCACGCTGAAATGGTGCCACGAGAAGAGACAGGGCCAGAACACCTCCCCGGTGCCGTCGGTGGCGTCACGCGCATCGCCCAGACGGTGCGACGCCCCACCGGACCATGGACGCCGGCAGTGCACGAGCTGCTGACCTACCTCCACGACAACGGGCTGCGCGGCATCCCGGCCCTGCACGGATTCGACGACGAAGGGCGTGAGGTGCTCGAGCACGTCGAGGGCCGTGGCGTGCCGATCGACCGGGAGATCGTGCTCGACACCGTCCTGGTCGAGGCAGTCACGTGGCTGCGTGACTTCCACGACCTCGTCGACGGATTCCGGCCAGAGGGCGTCCGGACGTGGCGTGGACCGGGTGCGGTCGAGCTCGGCGCCGACCAGATCATCTGTCACCACGACCCCGGGGCCTACAACTGGATCATCCAGAGTGGTCACTTCGTCGCGATGATCGACTGGGACATGGCTGGTCCCGGCCGTCCGATCGACGACCTGGCGTTCCTCGCATGGACCGCGATACCGCTGTATCGGGCGACACCTACGTCTGAGGTCGCGCGCCGACTCGACCTCCTGGTCGAGGCCTACGGCGAGTGGGGCCCGATGACGGTGCTCGAGGCCGTCATCGCGCGGATGACCACCGCGAGCGATCGCATCGAGGCCGGACAGGCCCGGGGCGATCAGGGTTTCCTCAACCTCGCGAAGGTCGGCGAGCCGCAGCGTACGCGCGACCGGGTGGCGGCCTTCCGGCTGCGCCTCCCCGAGATCGACGCAGCCCTGTGAGGATGCAGCCCTGTGAGTCCGTCTGGCGTTCGCCGACGACGGGCGTACGACAGAGTCACCAGACGATGAAGCGGCCTCACGCAGCCAGTGGCGCCAGCCCTTCGGCGGGGTGAGAGCGCGACGAGGTGGATCGTGTCGGCACCCGGCACATCGAACGGACGGCGTGGTCAGGCGCGGACGCGCGAAGGCAGGCCGAATTCTGTGCGGACGCCGTCGGAGTGCACCACGGAGTCGGGCACGCGGTCGACGACCCCGGGCAGGCCTGCGGCTGAGACGAGGTTGTCGTCGAAGTGCTCCAGCTCAGCCCTGCGCAGCGGCCAGGGGCCGTGCTGGTTGGGAATCCAGAGGGTCTGCCCCAGCCAGTGCGTGTGCAGACCGAACCGTGCGGTGACGAACTCCTCGACCGGCGACGGTTGGGCGATGGCCTCGCCGAGCCGCACCGTGATGCGCCCACCCGCTGCCCGAGGGCCGGGCCAACGCCTGCTGGTCGTGTAGTCGATCGTGTCCCCGTCGACCGTGACCCGCATGCGGGCCCAGGTGTAGGGCGTGGCGAAGGCCAGCCGGGCGCCAAGCGCCACGAGCAGGCGGGATGCCTCCAACGAGCGGAACACGACGCCGTGACGCCCCTGCGCGTCGACGGAGTAGAGCCGCACGTTGGTCTCGGCGAAGTCGCCGAAGAACGGGACCGCTGGTCCGCGGCCGAATCCCGCTCGTTGCATCTGAAAGGGGATGAGTCCGACGTAGGTCGCACCGTCGAGGATGTCGGGACGGGTACGCGGTGGGAGGAGAGGGGCGACAAGATCCGGCTCGACGGCCCAGTGCACGAAGGTCAGGCGACGCCAGTCCTGCGCCATGATGTGCGGGCCACTCAGCGGGGGGGCCACCGGGTCGAATGTCGTCACCCCTGCAGTGTCCATCCGTTGGCACGGCGGCGCTCGTCGGGGAGCTCCCGACTTGATCACACAGGCCTGACGCTGTTCCCGTCCGCGGCAGTGTGGCAATCGATCCTGACCCGCAAGATCAACGGCCCAGCCACTGCGACGTGAGGTCGTTCGCGAGTCGATGCTCAGGATCGAACCGGTCGGCCAGCGTGCGGAAGTCGGTCAGCCGGGGATAGGCCTCGGCGAGGCGCGCGGAGTCTGTCTCGAACAGCTTGCCCCAGTGCGGCCGGGCGGCGAACGGCGCAAGGGCGTCGTCGAGGCGCGGCAGGAGTGCCTGCACTTCCGACATGTGTGGCTGCCAGGTGAAGTGCAGCGCCACGCAGTTCGTCGAGTGGGCCGGACTGAGCCACAGCCCATCACCGGCGACCGTCCGGATCTCGGAGATGAAGAGGTGGGGACGTAGGAGGTGCGCGATCGCGCGTACGGCGTCGATGGCCTCGAGAGCACGGTCGCGGGGCACGAGGTACTCGGTCTGCAGCTCGGCGCCCTTGCTGGGGGTGAAGGCCAGCTGGAAGTGGGGGAGCCGGTCCCACCACGGTCCGGGCACACCCAGCTGCACCGTCGTGCTGACGGCTGACTCCTCGGGCAGCGGGTGCAGCTGCCGCGTCGCTGGTGTGGCGCCGAACAGCTCGGCGGGCGGTGGGGCGTCGTCGGACCGCGACTTGAGCCACACCTGATCGACCTGTTCGCCCCAGTTGGTGAACAGGCTGACGCTGTAGGCGCTGGCGGTGATCTCGTCGAGATGATCTGTCACCGACTTCCAGGGAAGGTTCTCGAACAGGTCCTGCCTCACCTCGAAGGTCGGCACGACGTCGAGCGACACATACGTGACAATGCCGAGGCTGCCGAGCGAGACGACCATCCCGTCGAAGTCGTCGTCGCCGCGGCAGTAGTCGTGCACCTCACCGTCGGGCCGCATGATCTGGAGGGCGGACACCGCGCTCGCGAGGCTGCCGTTGCGATCCCCGGACCCGTGCGTTCCGGTCGCGATGGCTCCGCCGACCGAGATGTGGGGCAGCGACGCGAGGTTGTGCAGCGCCAGGCCGGCACGGTCGAGGTGCCCGATGAGCTCGCCGTACCGGAGCCCGGCCGAGACCGTGACCCCCGTGCGATCCGCGTTGACCGAGAACTCAGGCGGTAGCGCCGCGACCGACACCTGCACGCCGTTGGTGTCGGCGATGCTGTTGAAGGAGTGGCGGCTGCCGAGCGCTCGAAGGTGGGGTGCGGCAGCGACCACCGACTGAAGCTCTTCGACCGACGTCGGCTCGAGGAGCTTCGTCGCGCTGTACGTCAGGTTGCCTGCCCAGTTCGTTCCGGTCACCTGTCCAGTATCGCCACCTCAGCCTGAAACGGCCGAGATGGGGCCGGCTTCCACCATCGCTGACCAGTTCGAAACCCTGCGGGTAGGTTCTGACGGGTGACGACGATCTACTTCGACTCCGAGCGCGATGCGGCCGAGCTGATGGCGGCATTGACGGCTGAGGGCTACGACACGTCGCTGACCCGCGAGGGCTTCGCCGGTGAAGACGATTCCGACGACCGTGCCTGGGTGCTGACGGCCGTGCCCTTCGACGAACGGGTCGTCGAGATGGTCGACGTCCATGGCGGCTGGCTGCCGGGGGACGTGCACCTCGGGTCGCCGCCGCTCGACCTGCCGGGTGAGCCTCGACGGCTCAAGGACCGCTAGGCCCCGTCACCAGACATACCCTCACTCGACACCCAGCGCGGTCTTCAGGAAGTCGACCTGCAGCAGCTTGAGATTCTCAGCGACGGTCTCCTGCGGCGTCATGTGGGTGACGCCCGACAGCGGCAGCACCGTGTGCGGCCGGCCGGCCGCGAGGAGCGCGGATGACAACCGAAGCGTGTGGGCTGCCACGACATTGTCGTCCGCGAGCCCGTGGATGATCATCAGCGGACGCCGCAGGCCGGGCGCCAAGGGGATGAGCGAGTTGCGGTCGTAGACGTCCGGCTGCGTGCGCGGGTCACCCAGGTAGCGCTCGGTGTAGCAGGTGTCGTAGAGCCGCCACTCCGTCACGGGCGCTCCCGCCACGGCGGCGTGGAACACGTCGGGACGCTTGAGGACGGCCAGGCCCGAGAGGTAGCCACCGTAGGACCATCCGGTGATGCCCACCCGCGAGGTGTCGACGTCATCGGGGTGGGCGGCGGCGACGGCGGCGAGCGCGTCGGCCTGGTCGTCGAGCGTCACCCCGGCGAGGTCGTGGAGCACCGCTCGCTCCCAGGCATGGCCGCGGCCGGGCGTGCCACGGCCGTCGGCGATGACGACGCAAAAACCTTGATCGGCGAGCCACTGGGCCTCGAGGTAGGCGCGGGCGGACGCGAGCACGCGCTGCGCGTGCGGCCCGCCGTACGGGTCCATCAGGACGGGAAGCCGTCGTGACCCGGGCCGGTGGCCGCGGGGGAACAGCACGGCTGTGCGGAGCCCGCGCTCGCCGGCGCTGATGATCGTCACCTCCGGCTCGTGCGGCGCAGGCTCGGCGAGCACCATGAGAGGCAGGGGGTCAGCGCCGTCGCGGTGGACGACGACCGAGGTGCCGACCGCGTCGAGGCCCGAGCGGACGATGACCGTGGTGGGGCCGCCGATCACAGCCCCGTGCACGGCCGCACCGTCCGTCACCGCAGTGGCCACTCCGTCGAACCCGAATCGCACGACCTGGATCTCGGTCGGCTCTTGTGAGGCAGTCGCGACGACGCAGTCCTCGAACACCTCGACGAGGCCACGAACCTGCCAGCCGTCGGGCGAGACGGGAGCGCCATCGACAACCACGCGCCGCCAGCCGCTGACGTCCTCGACGGTGACCAGCGCGCCGCCCGGGGCCAGTCGCGGCGCTGAGGAGAGCTCGACCCACGCGGGGTCGGCCAGGTCACGCAGCACGCCCGTTCGTCCGGTGAGGGTGTCGACGGTGAGAACCTGCGACGTCTTCTGGTCGCGGCTCACGACCTGGATGACGGGATCGCCGTGCGACGACCACGAGACGCGCGCGAGGTACTCGAACGCACGCCGGTCCCACTCGATCTCGGTGCGGTTGCCCTCGAGGTCGATGTGCCAGAGCGTGACCTCGGCGTTGGGGGTGCCGGCAGCCGGGTAGCGCTGCGCGCTGGGCTCACTGCCGGGATGCTCGGGGTCAGCGATGTACCAGGTCTGCACGGGTGCGTCGTCGTGTCGCTCGACCAGGAGCGAGCGGCCGTCGGGAGCCCACCAGAACCCTCGGAAGCGGTCCATCTCCTCTGCCGCGATGAACTCGGCCTGGCCCCAGACCTCGGTGTCGGACTCGGGTGACACCAGCGCGCGCTCGTCTTTTCCGTCGACCCCGACGATCCTGAGCGCCCCGCCCGAGGCGTAGGCGATGAGCCGTCCGGTGGGGTCGAGGTGGGGGTCGATGACCGAACCGACGCTCGGCAGCGGGTGGACGACCCGTGCGCTGAGCTGGACGGCCCAGAGCTGACCGGACAGGGCGAAGCACGCCCACCGGCCGGTGTCGTCGACGTCGTAGCCGACCAGACCGCCCGCCGACTCCCGGCTGCGCTCGCGACGCGACTGCTCCTCGGCCGACAGCTCTTCGCCGCCGTCGCCCAGCAGCGCCACGGGGTCGACCAGGAGGGACTCGGAGGCTGTGGCGACGTCGTGCTCCCAGAGCTGGCCCGTGCGCGTCACCCCGTCAGGCGTCCGGATGAACCGCACCGTGCGGCCGTCCGGCGACACTGTGATGTTGCGAGGGATGCCGAGGGTGAAACGCAGGGTGCGGGCAGCCAGTCGGGGGTAGGAGACGCTCATGAGGCGATCCAACCATGAGCCTCGGCGCCCACCGGTGTGACGGCGGCACGGGTGGTGGTGACGATCAGTAGCCTTGACCCATGAACTCACCCGACCGTCGGCTCCTGCTCGTGCACGCACATCCAGACGACGAGACGATCGGTAACGGCGCAACGATGGCCATGTACGCCGCGCAGGGCGTCGGCGTCACCTTGGTGACGTCCAACCGCGGCGAGATGGGTGAAGTGCTCGTTCCCGGCCTCGCGCACCTCGCGTTCGAGCACGACAACGGTCTTGGAGCCCACCGCGAGACTGAGCTCGCCGACGCGATGCAGGCCTTGGGCGTCACCGACCACCGCTTCCTCGGTGGACCGGGCCACTTCCACGACTCTGGCATGGTGTGGGCCGAGGACGGCAGCGCCACCGCCGGCACAGACGTGCCCGAAGGTGCGTTCTGGCACGCCGACCTCCTCGGGGCCGCCGACCTGTTGGTCGCGATCATCCGCGAGGTGCGTCCGCAGGTGCTCGTGACGTACGACCAGTTCGGCGGCTACGGACACCCCGACCACGTCCAGGCCCACCGGGTGGCGACATATGCGACGTCGTTGGCCGCCGTGCGTTCCTACAGGCCTGACCTCGGCGCGGCCTGGGACATTGCCAAGGTCTACTGGTCGGCGATGTCGAAGTCGCAGATGGCCGACGGGCTCCGCAAGCTCCGTGCTGACGGTGACACCACGACGTTCGAGGGGTGGGACCCCGACAACATGCCGTGGGGTGCCGACGACGACGAGCTCGACGCCGTCATCGTGGCAGACGACTTCGTCGACGCCAAGATGGCAGCGATGGCGGCCCATGCGACGCAGATCGCTCTCGACGGGCCGTTCTTCGCCCTCTCCAACAATCTCGGCACGCAGGTCTGGGGCAAGGAGTTCTACCGGCTCGCCAAGGGAGTCAGCGGGCCCGTCAACGCGGAGGGGCTCGAGGAAGATCTCTTCGCGGGCCTCTGATCCGTGAGACGCGTCGCCCTCGCCGGGCTCGGGGCCTACCTGTGCATCGTCAGCTCCATCGTGCACCGGCACGTCATCGAGGTCGGTGCGGTCCTCGTCCCCTGGGGCACCGCCCTGGCCGTCGCGGTCACCTACGTCGTGGTGATCGCGGCGGCTCGAGTCGCACCCGTCGGCGGTGCCTGGCTCGGCATGGGATGGGGCGTCGCCCTGACCGCCCAGCAGCTCTCGCCCGGAGGCAGCTATCTGGTGGCCTCGGACTGGATCGGTTACTCCTTCATCGTCGGAAGCCTGGGGGCAATCGTTCTCGGTGTCCTGCGTCCAAATAGTCTTGTCCCATGACGGGGACGGTGGAGCAGAGCGAGTTTCGCCACGCTCTCAGCCGATTCGCCAGTGGGGTGACTGTCGTCTCGACGGTCGAGGACGGTATCGACCACGCGATGACGGCGAGTGCGTTCACCTCGGTCTCACTCGATCCGGCGCTGGTGCTCGTCTGCTCCCACAAGACCAGCCGTTTCCACGGGGCCGTGCTCTCGACCGGTGTGTGGGGCGTGTCGATCCTCGCGCAGGAGGGCATCGCAGCCTCGGCGTGGTTCGCGCATCGGGGGCGACCGCTGGAGTCTCAGCTCGAGGGGATTGCCTTCCACCGGGGGGCGTCGGGCGTGGCGTTGCTCGACGAATCGCTTTCGTGGTTGGAATGCACGACGCAGGCTTCGTACGATGGTGGTGACCACACGATCATCATTGGCGCCGTCACCGGCGCGGCGGTGCGCGACGATCTCGACGATCCACTTCTCTACTACCGCTCGCACTACGGAACGATGATCCGGCTACCGGACTCCGAGAAGACCGTCCTAGGGGGCGATGCATGACTGACAAGCCAGACGACGAACTGAACATCTCTGCGGCAGACGACGTGGTTGACGAGTCGGGAGTCGTCGAGGAGGGCGACGAGCTTGACCTCGGCGACGGCGAGGACGGCGACGAGAAGGTGGCTGATGTCGACGATGGCGAGCAGGTCGACGACGTCGAGGCGCCGGAGCCAGTGGCCGACGACGAGCCGCGTGGGTTCCCTGACGACGAGCCTCACGATGCCGTTCGGGACGAGGACGAGCCGTACGATGCCGCCCAGGCGAGCAACCCCCGGCACTGGGGCAGGCGAGTCGCCCTCGGCCTGGCGGCCGTCGTTGCTGCGCTGTACGTGGGCGGCTACTTCCTCACTGGCATCCGCATGCCGGCCAACGCCACGATCGCCGGCGTCGAGGTGAGCGGCAAGTCGCCTGCCGACGCCCGCGCAGCCGTCGACAAGGCGCTGACACCCCGCATCTCCCGGGAGATCGTGCTCACGCACGGCAAGAAGGAGTTCCGCATCAAGCCCGACGATGCCGGGCTGGCGCTCGACCTCGACCGCACCATCGATGAGGCCGGCGGCGCCCGCAGCTGGAAGCCCGCCGACGTTCTGGGACTCTTTGTCGGCCGCCACAGGACTGACCCGGCCCTCGACGTTGACTACTCCGCGCTCAGGAGCGCCATCGACACGATCGGCGAGTCGGTCAACACCGAAGTCGTGGAGGCCCAGATCACGTTCCCCGACGGCAAGCCCGAGATTCGCAACCCCAGGTCCGGGCTGGTCGTCGCTGGCGACGATGCTGCGTCGGCGATCCGCAATGCCTATCTCGTGAGCGACAAGCCGGTGGAGGTGCCGACCGCGGTGGTCGAGCCGGCCGTCGACTCCGACGCGGTCGCCGCGGTGAAGAAGTCCTTCGCCGACCCGGCTGTCAGCGGGCCGGTCACCCTCGCGGTCGGTGACAAGGAGGTCTCGTTGCCCGTCAGCGCCTACGCGCCTGCCCTCGTGGTGCGGGTCAAGGACTACCAGCTGCAACCGTTCATCGACGCCAAGAAGCTGGCCAAGCCCCTGACCGATTCGACGACAGGCATCGGCAAGAAGGCCGTCGACGCGACGGTGCGCATCGAGAACGACAAGCCCGTCA
>NZ_JACMOM010000047.1 GCF_014378035.1 Aeromicrobium sp.
GATTCACCTCGTGGTCAACGAGGAGGTGTCGTCACCCGGAAGGTGCGCAGCTGACCATCATGATGTCTCCCTCAACAAGCCGCTCCCTGCGGCCTTCCCTTGATGGACTTTAGTCCCGGCCAAACCCCTCTGTCCGGCGAATCCGCAAATAAAATCTTTAGCGCTACGGGACAAAGGTCCGTACCGGCATTGTCGGCTGGTCCCGTTCGCGCCGACGAGGTCGAGAACGTCCCAGGACGCGCTCATCACGGCGTCGAACAAGATCCGCGTCATCAACGTCGAACCTGGCCGTATTCGCGGGGACCTGCATGACGGCTGGGGCTCGCTCGGCATCAGTCACAGACGACGAGCACTAGCCTCGGTGCCGACCGCCGGTCTGTTCTGGGCCGTCGAACGGGGCCGAGGCAGAACGGCGGGCCGCCCCGCCCCAGACGGACGCCAGGCGGATCACCGCGAGCAGAACGCCAGCAACAACACCCAGCACCACCAAGGTGCTCAGGACGACATTCATTCCGATCTGGTCGAACATACGCTGCTCCCAGTCTTCGCATCAGTGGCGGAGAAACGGTACCGCTGAACGCGTCGATCCGCAGGTCGAACCATGTCTGCAGGAAGATGTCAGTGTGAGCTCCTCTCCCGAACAGATCAAGCGGCTCGACCAGCACGAGCTGCGGGCAAGCTGGGTCGATGCCGCACCGACGTCCTTCTGGCTTGACACCCCCGACCGCCCGAAGCCGCGCCCGCCGCTGGACGGCGACGCCACGACGGGTCTCGCGATCGTCGGAGGTGGTTTCACCGGGCTGTGGACCGCTCTCCTGGCCAAGGAGCGCGACCCCGACCGCGACATCATCCTGATCGAGGGCGGGCGCATCGCGGACGCTGCCACGGGGCGCAACGGAGGGTTCTGCTCCGCGAGCCTCACTCACGGCGAGGCGAATGGGCGCGAGCGCTGGCCCGAGGAGTACGACGACCTGCACCGACTCGGCATGGACAACCTCGACGAGATCGCCGCGACGGTGCAGCGGTATGACATCGACTGCGACTTCAGCCGTTCCGGCGAGCTCTCGGTGGCCACCCGATCGCACGAGCTCGGGGAGTACGACCCCAACGAACCGGACTTCCTCGACGCCGACGCCGTCCGTCGCGAGCTCGACTCCCCCACGTACCTCGGGGGCAGCTGGGATCGAGACGGCACCGCAATGCTCGACCCCGCCCGCCTGGCCTGGGGCCTCGCGGCGGCAGCCGAGGCCGCCGGTGTCCGCATCGTCGAGCACACGCACATCGACCGGATGCGCCGGCAAGGCGACCGCATCGCGCTGCAAACCAGCAATGGCGTCATCCTTGCCGACCGCGTCGCGCTCGCGACCAACGTTTTTCCCTCCCTGCTGGCGAGGCTGAAATTCCACCTCGTGCCGGTGTACGACTACGTGCTCACGACCGAGCCGCTGACGGCCGAGCAGCTCGCGGCGATCGGCTGGCCCCACCGCCAGGGCGTGTCCGACTCGGGCAACCAGTTCCACTACTACCGGATCACGGCGGACAACCGGATCCTGTGGGGCGGCTTCGACGCCGTCTACCACTACGGCCGGCGCATGCGACCCCGCTACGAGCACCGCGCCGAGACCTACCAGGTGCTGGCGGGCAACTTCTTCGACACGTTCCCCCAGTTGCGTGGCCTGCGCTTCAGCCACCGGTGGGGTGGCGTGATCGACACCTGCACACGCTTCTGCGCCTTCTTCGGGACCACCCACGGAGGCCGGGTCTCGTACGCCACGGGCTACACCGGCCTCGGCGTCGGAGCCACCCGGTTCGGCGCCAACGTCATGCTCGACCTGCTGGCGGGCGACGACACCGAGCGCACTCGTCTCCGGATGGTTCGCACCAGGCCGATGCCGTTCCCGCCCGAACCGTTCGCCTGGATCGGTATCCGCGTCACGACGTGGTCGCTCGTCCGGGCCGACCGCACCGGCCACCGCAACCTCTGGCTGCGGGTGCTCGACCGCTTCGGGCTCGGCTTCGACTCGTGAGGTGTGACTCGTGACAGCACGCGGAAGGCGGTTGCTCAACGTCGTCGTCCTGGGCGTCGGCGTCGCGCTGATCCTCTTCGTGGCCAGCAGAGCAGGCTCGTCATCCAACGGCTCGTCAACCAACGGGTCAGGCCCGGCCCGGGACGTTCCCCTGTTCGTTCGCACGACCTGCGCGGACGTGGTCGTTCTCGGGCTCCGCGGTTCGGGTCAGTCGACGACCGCGAGCAAGGGGGTGGGCAATGAGGTCCTCGCGTCCGTGAGCGCCATGGCCACCCAGCTGCACCGCCGCTCCGACGCCACAGTGAGGCTCGAAGCTGTGCCGTTTCCGGCGAACTACGCGCCGACCCTCGCCAGGTACATCTCCCACATCAAGCAAGGCAAGAAGCTCATGGCGACCCGTCTCACTGAGCTTTCCGCCAGGTGCAAGGACACCTCGTTCGCCTTTGTCGGCTTCAGCCAGGGAGCCAACGTGGTGCACAACTTCTCGGCCGACCTGACCGCCGCGCAGGCGCGACGCGTCGCGGTCGTGGCGATGATCGCCGACCCCGTGAAGAACCCTGCCGA
>NZ_JACMOM010000297.1 GCF_014378035.1 Aeromicrobium sp.
CGATGGGCGCGCACGAAGCCCGTGTGGTGCGTGGCAGTGCCCCTGATCGGCGCACTGCTGAATGGGGGCCTCGCCTACGTCGGCGCCACCTTCTGGGGCTGGGGGCGCTGACCCATCCGCGCCAGTCCCGTCCGCGCCAGTCCCGTCCGCGCTGGCAGTGACACTGTTGCGGTTTGGGTCGGCGTGTCGGCTCAAGAGCGTCACTCCCAGCGCGGGCGGGGGTGGGTGAGCGCGGGGGTGGGTGAGGTCAGCTGTCGAAGGAGTGTTCCGCGGCAGGGAACGAGCCGTTGGCGACGTCATCGGCGTACGCCTTCGCAGCGTTGAGCATCAGACCGTGCAGGTCGGCGTAGCGCTTGACGAATCGCGGGGCCTTTCCGGTGCGCAAGCCCATCATGTCCTGCCAGACCAGCACCTGGGCGTCGCAGTCGATGCCAGCCCCGATGCCGATGGTGGGAATGCGCAGCGCCCTCGTCACCTCGGCGGCGACCGGCGCCGGAACCATCTCCATGACGATGGCGAACGCACCGGCCTCCTCGAATGCCTTCGCCTCGGTGAGGAGCTGCTCGGCTGCCTCACCGCGACCCTGTACGCGGTAGCCGCCCAGGTTGTGCTCGGCCTGCGGGGTGAAGCCGATGTGCGCCATCACGGGGATGCCCGCATCAGTGAGCAGCTTGACCTGGGGGACCATCGGCAGTCCGCCCTCAAGCTTGACGGCGTGCGCGTTGGCTTCCTTCATGAAGCGCACCGCGGTGTCGAACGCCTGCTGCGGCGAGCCCTGGTAGGACCCGAACGGGAGGTCGGCAACGATCAGTGCGCGAGTCGTCGAGCGGGTGACGGCCCGGACGAGCGGGATGAGCTCGTCGACGGTCACGGGCAACGACGTCTCGTTCGCGAAGACGTTGTTGGAGGCCGAGTCACCGACGAGCATGACGGGGATGCCGGCCTCGTCGAACGTCGCCGCGGCGTACTGGTCGTAGGCCGTGAGCATCGCCCACTTCTGCCCTGCCTCTTTCCACTGCATGAGGTGGTGCGTCCGCACCTTGCGCACGGTGGGTGAGGCGGTGGCCGGGCCGCCGCCGTAGGGCGCGGTCTCTTCTGGGCTCGTGTCGGTCATGGGTGATGCTCCTTCGGTCTCGCGGCACCTGGCGGAGTCCACGGATGCCTCCAGCGTGCCAGACTCCGGACGCCCGCGAGGCGTGAGAAGGGTTACAGCTTCTCGTGCCAGCGGTGCGTGATCGGCACCCGGCGGTCGCGGCCGAAGTTGCGTCGCGACACCCTCGGGCCCGGGGGATACTGCCGGCGCTTGTACTCGGCCCTGTCGACGAGCGTGATGACGCGCTCGACGAGAGCAGGGTCGAACCCTTCGGCGATGACATCGGCAGACCCGAGGTCGCGCTCGACGTAGGCGTCCAGCACCGCGTCAAGCAGGTCGTAGGGAGGCAGCGAGTCGGAGTCGAGCTGCCCGGGGCGCAGCTCGGCGGACGGCGCCTTGGTGATGGTCCCCTCGGGAATGGGTGGGGTCTCGCCCCGCACGGTCGCGGTGGCGTTGCGCCACCGGGCGAGCTCCCACACGAGGGTCTTGGGGACGTCCTTGATCGGTGCGTAGGCGCCGACTGCGTCGCCGTAGATCGTCGAGTAACCGGTCGCGAGCTCGGACTTGTTGCCGCACGCCAGGACGAGGTGCCCGTGCTGGTTGGACAAGCCCATCCAGATGACCGCGCGGACGCGAGCCTGCAGGTTCTCCTCCGCGAGGCCGTCGAGGTGCAGGGCCTCCTGGTAGGCGTCAAAGATCGGGGCGATCGCGATGGTGTCGAGCGAGAGGCCCGTGCGGCTGGCCTGCTCGGCTGCGTCCGATCGGGAGTGCTCGCTCGACCAGGCACTGGGGTTCGACACGCCGAAGACGTTCTCGGGACCGAGTGCATCGACGGCGATGGAGGCGACGAGGGTCGAGTCGATGCCGCCTGACATCCCCAGCAGCACCGAGGCGAAGCCATTCTTGTGGACGTAGTCGCGCAGCCCCGTGACGAGCGCGGTGTAGATCTCCTCGGCGCGCGGGAGTCGTTCGGCGTGAACGGCCGTCATTGGCTCGTAGGGTGCGATCGGCTCCGACGAGATGATGGTGCGCCTGATCGCGAGACCGCCGAAGCGCTCGTCGGGGTCGGGCATGGCGGGGGTCGCCGCGGGAAGCTCGAGATCGACGACGAGCAGCTCGGGCTCGAACTGGCCCGACCGGCCGAGGACCGTGCCGAACGGGTCGACCACGATCGAGTCGCCGTCGAACACCAGCTCGTCCTGGCCGCCGACCAGGTTGACGTAGGCCAGGACGCAGTCACCCTCGCGTGCGCGGCGCGCACAGAGATCGAGGCGGACGTCGTCCTTGTCGGCCTCGTAGGGGGAGCCGTTGGGCACGACGAGCAGCGCTGCATCGGCGGCCTTGGCCGCCGCGGAGGGTCCGTCGCGCCACAGGTCCTCGCAGATCGCGAGAGCCACGTCGATGCCGCCGACCTGCACGATGTTGATGGTGTCGCCGGGCACGAAGTTGCGGATCTCGTCACCGACGCCGTAGTTCCAGAGGTGGTGCTTGGCCTGACGGGCCACGATCTGCCCGCCGTGCATGACGGCCACCGAGTTGAGCGGGGCGTCCTTGGGAATGCCGAGACTCTCGGCCATGCCGTGAGCCTGGTCGAGGAAGCCGACGAAGGCGACGAGCTCGCCGCAGCCTTCGTCCTGCAACCGTGCGGCCAGCGCCTCGGCAGTGGCCTGCGACGCCTTGATGAGCGACGCACGCATGGCGAGGTCCTCGATGGGGTAGCCGGTCAGCATCATCTCGGGGAACACGATGAGGTGCACGCCCCGCTCGAACGCCTCCTTGCACCGGTCGACGACGAGGTCGGCATTGCCGGCGAGGTCGCCGACGGTGGCGTTGACCTGGGCGAGAGCGAGACGCAGCTGGGGCACGCCGCCAGCCTATCGCCGCCCCACGTCCTCGCTCCCGCTTCCAGAGGCGCGCTGGGCGCGAAACATTGCCGTAACACGTGCTCGTCACACTGGCAGCATGGGAAAACAGGAAGACTTTGTCCTTCGTGCGCTCGAGGAGCGTGACGTCCGATTCGTACGGCTGTGGTTCACCGACGTGCTGGGTTCCCTGAAGTCGGTGGCCATTGCCCCGGCGGAGCTCGACGGTGCGTTCTCCGAGGGCATCGGGTTCGACGGCTCGGCGATCGAGGGCTTCGCCCGGGTGCACGAGGCAGACATGCTCGCGATGCCCGATCCGGCGACGTTCCAGATCCTGCCGTGGCGCGGCGAGACCCCCGCGACCGCCCGGATGTTCTGCGACATCCTGATGCCCGACGGCACTCCGTCGTACGCCGATCCGCGCCACGTGCTCAAGCGCACGCTGCAGAAGGCCGCTGAAGCCGGGTTCACGTTCTACACGCACCCCGAGATCGAGTTCTACCTGTTCAAGGGCAAGCCCGACAAGGGCGACTGGCCGGTCCCTGTCGACGACAGCGGCTACTTCGACCACACCGCTCAGGGCGGCGGGCAGGACTTCCGTCGGGAGGTCATCACGATGCTGGAGAACATGGGCATCTCGGTCGAGTTCAGCCATCACGAGGGTGGGCCGGGTCAGCAGGAGATCGACCTGCGCTACGCCGACGCGCTCTCGACGGCCGACAACATCATGACGTTCCGCACGGTCGTCCGCGAGGTCGCACTGGGCCAGGACAAGTGGGCATCGTTCATGCCGAAGCCGTTCACCGATCACCCCGGCTCGGGCATGCACACCCATGTATCGCTGTTCGAGGGCGACGAGAACGCGTTCTACGAAGCCGGCGCGGAGTACCAGCTGTCGCAGACGGGTCGGGCCTTCATCGCCGGCGTCCTGCACCACACGCCCGAGATCACGGCCGTCACCAACCAGTGGGTCAACTCCTACAAGCGCCTCGCGGGCGGGGGAGAGGCTCCCAACTACCTGTGCTGGGGCCACAACAACCGCTCGGCCCTCATCCGCGTGCCGATGTACAAGCCGCACAAGGGACAGTCGGCGCGCGTCGAGCACCGCGCCATCGATGCCGCCTGCAACCCCTACCTCGCCTTCGCGTTGGTGCTGGCAGCCGGCCTCAAGGGCATCGTGGAGAAGTATGAGCTGCCGCCCGAGGCCGAGGACAACGTCTGGTCGCTGACGGAGAACGAGCGCAAAGCCATGGGCATCGCGCCGCTGCCACGCAACCTCGACGAGGCCATCCGCACCATGGAGACCAGCGAGCTCGTCGCGGAGACCCTCGGCGAGCACGTGTTCGACTTCTTCCTGCGCAACAAGCGCGCAGAGTGGCAGGACTACCGATCGCAGGTCACGCAGTTCGAGATCGACCGCCTCATGCCGATGGTCTGACCCCGGGGGAGTGGTGGCTCGAGCACCGTTTCTTCGGCGTCGCCGCGCAGATTCAGTGCCTGACAGGCCATATCTTGGGGAGGGGTGGGTCGAGTAGCCTTCACGGGTGACAACTGTTGCGCGTGAGCCCGCCCAGACGTTGGCGCGCAAGGGTTTTCGCAACGGTGACGGAGCGGCGGCCGATCTTGGCAGGCTCGGTGACGTCCCCGACTCGCTGGTCGACCAGATCGCCGGGGTCGCCAGCCCTGACACGGCGCTGACGTCGCTCACGGCCATCGGCCAGCGGCTCGGCGGCCCTGCGCTGCTCTCGCTGCTGAAGTCCGACGACGACCTGCGGCAGCGGCTGCTCGTGGTCCTCGGCACCAGCGGGGCGCTCGGTGACTTCCTCGTGCGTCACCCCGAGCACGTCTCCGACCTCGCGTCGGACGAGCTGAGCACCACGCCCATCAGCCTCGAGAAGCGCCGCAGGCAGATGGAGGAGGCGACGACGGCCGACGAGCTTCGCATCGGTTACTACCGCAAGCTTCTGCACATCGCCGCCCGTGACCTGACCGCGTTGACGAGCTTCGAGCAGTCGTCGGCCGAGCTGTCCGACCTCGCGCTCGCGACCCTTGGAGCAGCTCTCAAGATCGCCCGCGGCCAGGAGGACGACCCGGCGCTCTGCCGCTTCTCGATCATGGCGATGGGCAAGACCGGTGGTCACGAGCTCAACTACCTCAGTGACGTCGACGTCATCTTCGTCTACGACTGCCCGCCCGGTGGTGACGACCAGGCCGCCAACAACGCCGCGACACGTATTGCCTCCGCCGTCATGAAGCTGTGCAGGGAGCACACCGGCGAGGGCACGATCTGGGAGGTCGATGCCAACCTGCGGCCCGAGGGCAAGGCCGGCCCCCTGGTGCGGTCGCTCGCGAGTCATGTCGCGTACTACGAACGGTGGGCCACGACCTGGGAGTTCCAGGCGCTGCTCAAGGCTCGCTTCGCGGCCGGCGACGAGTCACTCGGGCAGGCCTACCTCGATGCGCTCTCGCCGATGATCTGGTCGGCGAGCACCCGCGACAATTTCGTCACCGATGTGCGCGCGATGCGTCGCCGGGTGATCGACAACATCCCACCCGGGCATCGTGACCGACAGCTCAAGCTCGGCTCCGGAGGCTTGCGCGACGTCGAGTTCGCCGTCCAGCTGCTGCAGCTCGTGCACGGTCGCGCCGACGAGTCGTTGCGCAGCCCCACCACGCTCGCGGCGCTGCGGGCGTTGATCGAGGGCGGCTACGTCGGACGTCGTGATGGTGCCGCGATGGAAGAGGCTTACGAGTTCCTGCGCACCCTCGAGCACCGCATCCAGCTCTACCGACTCCGCCGAAGCCACATCGTGCCGGACGATCCGGAGGACCTGCGGCGCATCGGGCGCAGCATGGGTTTTCGGCACAATCCTGTCGAGAGCCTGACACGGGAGTGGCAGGCGCACCGGCGCATCGTCCGGCGGCTGCACGAGAAGCTGTTCTTCCAGCCCCTGCTCGAGGCGGTCGCGTCGTTGCCGAGCGCCGGGCTGCGACTCACCCCGCTGGCGGCGGAGCAACGGCTCACCGCTCTGGGTTTCATCGACCCGCGCGGGGCCCTGACACACATCCAGGCGCTGACGTCGGGGCTGTCGCGTCGTGCTTCCATCCAGAAGTCGCTGCTGCCGGCGATGTTGGCCTGGTTCGCTGAGTCGCCTGACCCCGACGGCGGCCTGCTTGCGTTCCGCAAGATCTCCGAGGGCCTCGGTGAGACCCACTGGTACCTGCGCAAGCTGCGCGACGAGGGCGCCGGCGCCGAGCAGCTCGCGCACGTGCTGTCGTCCAGCCGGTACGTCGCCGATCTCATCCTGCGCGCACCCGACTCCGTCGCGCTCCTCGGCGACGACGCCGAGCTCGTCCCGCGCGAGCGAGACCGTCTCCGCAGTGAGGTCGATCTCGCTGCCGGACGTCATGACGACCCGCAGAACGCCATTCGGGCGGTGCGCCGGGTGCGACGACGCGAGCTGTCCCGCGTCGGCATCGCCGACGTGCTCGGCCGGCTCGACATCCTCGAGGTGGGCGAAGCGCTCACTGACATCTCCACGGCGACACTCGACGGTGCACTCAAGGTGGCAACTGCCGCGGTACGGGCCGAGCGTGGCGGCATGCCGATGCGCATGGCGATCGTGCTGATGGGCCGTCTCGGTGGGGGAGAGGCCGGTTACGGCTCTGACGCTGACGTGATGTTCGTGCACGAGCCCGTCGCTGGAGCGGATGAGACCGAGGCGGCGCAGGCGGCGATGGCCGTCGCCCAGGGGCTGCGCAGGATGTTGTCCGCCCCGTCCGTCGACCCGCCGCTCGAGGTCGACGCCGAGCTGAGGCCTGAAGGTCGGAGCGGGGCGCTGGTGCGCACGTTCTCGGCCTACAGGGGCTACTACGAAAAGTGGTCGGCGGTCTGGGAGGCGCAGGCGCTTCTACGGGCAAGCCCGGCAGTCGGAGACGCCGACATCTGCGAGCGGTTCACGGCCTTGATCGACCCACTCCGCTGGCCCGAAGGTGGAGCGACCGCAGCCGAGGTGCGCGAGATCCGTCGCATCAAGGCGCGCATCGACTCCGAACGGCTGCCGCGCGGTGCCAACCCCAACATGCACCTCAAGCTGGGTCGTGGAGGCCTTGCCGACGTCGAGTGGACGGTGCAGCTGCTGCAGATGCAGCACGCCTTCGCGGTGCCCGAGCTGCGTACGACCCGGACCCTCGACGCACTGCATGCTGCCGCGAGGGCCGAGCTGATCGATGCTGACGACGCCCACGCGCTCGAATCGGCCTGGCGCCTCGTCAGCCGCATCCGCAACGCGGTGGTGCTGATGCGTGGCAAGCCGGCCGAGTCGATGGTCGAGCAGGCCACCGAGCGCGCCGGCGTCGCACACCTTCTCGGCTACGGGATGGATCAGAGCGAGCGCATGGTGGACGACTACCTGCGTACCACCCGCCAGGCACGCAAGGTCGTGGAGCGCATCTTCTACGAGTAAGCCCCCCCAATCCGCCCCACCCCGCCGAGTCCCGTCCCGTCCCCGCTGAGTGTGACGTTTCTGCTGCAGAACTGCCGAAAGTGCAGCAGAAACGTCACACTCAGCGGGGAGGTGAGTCCCCAGTAGCGGGAGGGGAGCGGGAGGGTCAGCCGGTCTTGCGGTGGGCGAGCAGGTTGTCGCGCTCGTTGATGTTGAGCCCGCCCCACACGCCGTAGGGCTCACGTACCGTCAGTGCGTGGTTGAGGCACTCTTGGACGACGGGGCACACGGCGCAGAGCGCCTTGGCCTTGGCCTCGCGGGCGCGACGTCGGGGTCCGCGCTCGGCGTCCGGTGAGAAGAAGGTCTCGGGGTCCACCTCACGGCAAGCTCCGTCGTACTGCCACTCGTAGATGTCCTGCAGGGGCATGGGGAGACGAGAGATGCTGGCCATGATTCAACGCCCCGTCTCGTTGGTGCGGGACATCTGGATCTGGTGAACGTCGATGTAGCCCGTCTTGAAACCCGCCTCGCAGTACGCGAGGTAGAACTCCCACATGCGGCGGAAGGTCTCATCGAAGCCCTGGGCGTTGATGGTTGACCAGTTGCCGTTGAAGTTGTCGCGCCACTCGCGCAGCGTCCGCGCATAGTCCTGGCCGAGTGATCGACGGTTGGTCACGGCCAGCGTCGTGTGTTCGGCGAGGGTGTCGTCGACAGCCTGCAGGGAGGGGATGAGCCCGCCGGGGAAGATGTACTTCTGGATCCAGCCGTACGAGTTGCGGGTCGCGAGGTAGCGGTGGTGCTCCATCGTGATGGCCTGGATCGACACGTGGCCGCCGGGAGCGAGCAGCTTGTCTATCGTCGCGAAGTAGGTCGGCCAGTACTCCTCGCCGACAGCCTCGATCATCTCGACGCTGACAATGGCGTCGTACTCGCCGCGGACCTCGCGGTAGTCGACGAGCTGCAGGTCGACGTCGACGCCAGCCTCGGCGAACTTCTCCTCCGCAAGCGCGGCCTGCTCTTTGGAGATCGTGATGGTGGTGACCTTGGCGCCACGCTTGGCAGCACGGATGGCGAGTGCGCCCCACCCGCTACCGATCTCGAGGACACGGGTGCCCTCGCCGACGTGGGCGTCATCGAGGATCGCATCGATCTTGCGCAGCTGTGCCGACTCCAGGTCCTGGTTGTCGTCCTCGAACCACGCGGCCGAGTAGCTCATGGTCGGGTCGAGGAACTGGGTGAAGAGGTCGTTGGACAGGTCGTAGTGCGCCTCGATGTTCTGGCGCGACCCGTCCAGCGAGTTGCGCTGGTGGTGCGGCAGCTTTGTGTCGACGAAGCCACGGAAGCGCTGGAGCGGCTCCGGCACGATCGACGTGAGGCGCTCGGCGAACGGCGTCAGCAGATCGGCCAGGTCGGTGCCGTGACCGGCAGTCCAGTCGCCGGCCATGTAGGCCTCACCGAACCCGATCTTGGTGTCAGCGCCGAGTCGGGCGAAGAACGCCTTGGGACGGACCAGGCGCATCTCGGGTGAGTCGGGTCCGCCGGCTCCCCACGTGGTGCCGTTGGCGAAGGTGAGACGCACGGGTACGCGGTTGACGGTGGGCTTCAGGATCGCCTTGGCGACCCGCGCCTTCGTCGGGGTGCGGGGAGCGTGCGCGATGCCGGACCATCGGGTGGTGGCGATCTGCGTCATTGCGTGCCTTCCTGGGGTTCATGAGCCGGACGGGGGATGACCGGCAGTTTGCGGATCCAGAGCCATACGCCCTGTATTCGGATCAGCACGCTGGTGCGATGGGTCATGAGCGGCATTTTGATGAGGAGTTTCCCCAGTCGGCCCGATGTGGCTGCTCGCGGAGTACCCCGGAACGTCGCGCTGAACACCGCTTCGCCACCCTGTCGGAGGATCACGGTCGACGAGACGGCGTCGGGCGTGAGCTTGAACTGCAGGTCGTACTTGCCCTCGACGGTGAAGAACGGCGACACGTAGAACGCCTTGTCGACGCTCTGTCGCCCGTCGTCGTCGGTCTGCAGGAGGTAGGCGTGCCGCTCGCCGTACGTGTTGTGCACCTCCGCCACGATGCACGTCAGCGACTCGTCGGGGGCGATGGCCCAGAACACGCTGAGCGGGTCGAAGGTGTGGCCGAGCACGCGGGCGTTGGCGAGCATCAGCAGGCGGTGCCCGCTGATGTCGACGCCCTGTGCATTGCAGAAGCGTTCGATGTTGGCGTGGATGGTGTCGGTCGGGTCGCCGATGTGGTCGGCGGCGCTGAATGTCGAGAACGGGCGCAGCAACCGGGGCATCGTCGGGAGGTTGTCGACGTCGACGAGCCACTGGTAGACGCGGTTCGTGAAGCGGTGCTTCAAGGGCGTGCGGCGGGTGTGGGCCACCGTCCCCTCGACCAGCGCGGGCAGCGCGGGCAGTGTCGGCGTCACCATGGCGTGCTCACCACGGTGAGCCGAGTGCGGCGGCGGCCTCGACACCGGATCGGCAGCCGTCCTCATGGAATCCCCAGCCGTGATAAGCACCGGCGAAGACCGTGCGGTCGGTGAACAACCCTGCGAGCTCGCCTTGCGCCGCGACCGACTCGGGGGTGTACATCGGATGGGTGTAGTCCATCGTGGCGACGACCTTCGTCGGGTCGATGCGCTCAGACGCGTTGAGCGTGACCAGGAATGGCTCAGCGCTCTCGATGCCCTGCAGCCTGTTCATCCAGTAGGTCACGGCGGTGCGGTCGCTGCGCTGGGCGCAGTCGTCCATCCGGTAGTTCCACGCCGACTGCGCAGCCGGGGCGTCAGGCAGCTGGGAGTGGTCGCGGTGCAGCAACGTCTCGTTGTGCGAGTAGCCGAATGCTCCCAGCACGCGCCGCTCGTCGTCGCTCGGGTCGGTCAACAGTGCGAGAGCGTCGTCGGCGTGGGTCGCGATGACGACGGCGTCGGCGTGGTGAGCGATGCCGGCGGGGTCGATCAGCTCGACGCCGTCAGGCTTGCGGGTGATCGACCGGATGCCGGTCGACACACGCACGTCGCCGATCGCAGCGGTGACCTTGTCGATGTAGCTGTGCGACCCACCCGTCACGGTGTACCACTGCGGCGAGCCCTTGATGGACAGGAAGCCGTGGTGTTTGAGGAACTCGAAGAGGTAGCGCGCGGGATATTCCAGAGCCATTTCGTGCCCGGATGACCACACGCACGAGACGACCGGGATCGCGTAGTGCGAGATGAAGTACTCGGAGAAGCCGTGGATGCGCAGGAAATCGCCGTAGGTCTGAGGCTCCGTCGGGGACTCCTCGCTGTCGAGCAACGCCATGGCGAGCCGCCCGAACTTCTTGACCCCCACCAGCATCGCGAGGTAGCGGGGGTCGACGAGGCGCCGCTTCTGGGCGAAGATGCCCTTGCCGCCACGGCCTCCGGCGTACTCGAGGCCGCAGCCGTCGCAGTGGATGCTCATCGACATCTCGGTCGCATGGACGTCGACGTCGAGCTCGGCGAAGAGCCGGCGCAGGTACGGATAGGTGCGGTCGTTGTGCACGATGAAGCCACTGTCGACCCGGTGGGTGGCGTCCTCGTCCTCAACCGTGTGGGTGTGCGCGTGGCCACCAAAACGATCATCGGACTCGAAGACGGTGACGTCCCAGGTCTTGCGAAGGATGTAGGCGGCGGTGAGGCCCGAGACGCCCGAACCGATGACGGCGACATGTCGTTTGCCAGCGCTGTTGCTCATACCCGTGGTTCGTCGCTACTCGACGACCGGATTGGTGCCACCTGCATCCTGACCTGCACGTTTGCTGGCTTCGGTGATCTCGAAGAGCTCGGTCCCGAATGCTCCGACCTCGGTCGTGATCTTGCGTGCGGTCTCGAACAGGATGGCCACGACATGACCCGCACTGGCTATCGCTGCCTCGGCCGACTGCTGGACGACGTCCTTGGCGATCTCGCGCCGGCTGAGTGCCATCGGGTCCCTCTCGATCTCAGGCCACTATGAGGACAAGTGTGGCGCACCAGCCTCGTCCGTGTACACCTTCTCCATGGCCAGCGCGGCGGCCTCACGCTTGGCGCGACGACGTGCCTTGGACTCGGGGCTGTTGCCGATCTTGTACGGGTCTTCGGGCTTGGCTCCGTAGACCGTGAGCTGGCGGGCGACGCTGAGCATCTGCTTGGAGAGGCGGCCGGTGTTGTACTGCAGGCCGTACTGCTCGACCAGACGGTGGACGTCGACGGCGACCTCCGGATAGCGACGAGCCGGGATGTCGGGGAACAGGTGGTGCTCGATCTGGTAGCTCAGGTTGCCGGTCAGCACGTGGAAGGGCTTGCTGCCACTGATGTTCGCCGAACCCAGGATCTGACGGAGGTACCACTGGCCGCGCGACTCGTTCTGCGCGTCCTCCTCGGCGAAGGTCTTCACCTCGGCGGGGAAGTGTCCGCAGAAGATGATCGAGAACGTCCAGATGTTGCGGATGATGTTGGCTGCCACGTTGGCACCGAGGATCGCGAGCGGCGCCGACCAGCCGACGAACGGCACGAGGGCGAGACCGAGCGCGGGGTAGGCGATGTAGTCCTTGAAGACCTGCTTGCGGATCTTTTGGCCTGCGCGCTTCTTGCGGGCCTGGAAGTCGGTCTTGCTGATCTTGCCCTGCAGGTACTGGTCGAGCTCGACGCCGTGATACATCACGCCCCACTCGAAGACCATCATCAGCACGAACGCGAGGGGCAGGTTGAAGCGGTGGGTGCCGTACCAGGGCTGGTCGCCATCGATGCGCAGCAAGTTGTAGCCGATGTCGCGATCCATGCCGTGGATGTTGGTGTAGGTGTGGTGCAGGAAGTTGTGGCCACGCTTCCAGTCCTGGGCATTGGCCATGTTGTCCCACTCGTAGCGCTTGCCGTCGACGATCGGATCGTTCATCCAGTCGTACTGGCCGTGCATGACGTTGTGGCCGATCTCCATGTTGTCGAGGATCTTGGAGAGGCCGAGCAGCAGCACACCCGCGACGAGCGCCCAGATGGAGAAGACGCCGGCGAAGATCGTGATGCGACCCAGCACCTCGGCGGTTTGCTGCACCCGGATGACGCGGCGGATGTAGTTGGCGTCGGCCTGGCCGAGGTCGTCGAGCACCCGCTGGCGCACGGCGTCGAGCTCGTCGCCGAATTCCTCGAGCTGCTCATAGGTGAGCAGGTCGAGGCCGATCGTGGCGCGCTGGTCGGGGTCGGTGCCGACCAGGGGCTTCGGGGCCTCGTTGTGGTTCGAGGCGCTGAGCGGCTCGATGGGTGCGTGTTTGTGAGACATGTGGCTCCTCGTGAATTCGCGGGCTATAGGGCGACGGTGACATCGCCGACGGGGACATGGACGCAGATCTTGATGGTCTCGTCAGTGTTGGCCTTGACCTCGCCACTGACGACGTGGCGGACGGCGCCGCCGAGCTTCTTGACCGCGCAGGTGTTGCAGACACCCATGCGGCAGCCGAAGGCCGGCGTGAGTCCGGCGGCCTCGGCCTGTTCGAGGATCGTGGCGCCGGAGTTCTCGGTCGTGGTGCCGGCAAGGTCGAACTCGAGCGTGCCGGCGGCGTCGGTGTTGGTGAGGTCGACGCTGGGGACCTTGAAGTACTCCATGCGCAGCTGGTCGCTGGCGCCGAGGTCGGCGTAGGTGTCGCGGACCGTGGCGATCAGACCCGCCGGGCCACACGCGTAGGTGAGCGTGTCGACCGGGTCGATGCCGAGGTGCTTGAGGTGGTCGATGGTGAACCGGCCGGTCAGCTCGGCGCCCGGGACCGATTCGCGCGTGTAGACCCGCACGATCTCGATGCCTGATGCGTCGGCCAGCCGGTCCAGCTCGGTGGTGAACATCTCGTCGTCGAAGGTGCGGGCGTAGTGCAAGAAGGTGATGCGGCCGCTGTGGCCGCCACTGACCTTGGCCTGGTCGCGCAGGGTGCGGACCATCGACATCACCGGGGTGATGCCCGAACCGCCACTGACCAGCAGCACGTGGTCGGGAACGTGCGCCGGAAGGACGAACTCGCCCTCGGCCTGGGACAGGAAGATGGTGGTGCCGGGGGTCATCTGACGGTGCAGGAACTGCGACACGTAGCCGTCGGGGTGGGCCTTGACCGACACGCTGAACGTGCGGCGGGCGCGACCCGTGCGGGTGGCGGCGCTGCTGGAGACGGAGAAGACGCGCACCCGGCGGGTGCCGTCGACCTCGACGCCGAACTGCACGTGCTGGCCGGGCCGGAAGCCCTTCCAGGCGCCGTTGGCGCGGATCACGACGGTGCTCGCGTCACCGGTCTCGCGGCGTACCTCGACGACCGTGCCGCGCACCGCGCTGGCCGTGGCCATCGGGTGGATGCGCTCCAGGTAGTGGTCGACGTGGTGGGGAGAGGTCAGGGCAGCGACCGGCTTCGAGGCCAGCGCTGAGCGGACGATACCCATGAGGACCTCTCAGGATTGAGTGAACGTGCGTACACTCAGATCATGTCGTGCCTGCGGTCGGTGTGCAAGTCGGCACGCCCGTGACATCCACCACGACGCCGACTTCGGCCGGACCGGTGGGGCTACAGGCGTTCACCGAGAACTCGACCCTAGGCTCGACCGTAGGATGGGGCCATGACCGAGCTGGTGGGTGACTCGCGGCAGGCGCAGAAGGAGCGCACCCGCCAGGCGATCATGGATGCTGCGCTCGACCTCGGCCAGCAGCACGGATTTGCGCAGGTCAGCCTGCGTCAGGTGGCCCGGCACGCGGGTGTCGTGCCCACGGCTTTCTACCGGCACTTCGATTCGATGGATGAGCTGGGCCTGGCCCTGGTCGAGCAGTCGTTCTCGACGCTGCGTCGCATGATCCGGGAGGCGCAGCGCGATCCCCAGATGTTCGAGAACATCATCGACGCCGCGGCCGAGGTGCTGGTCGAGTCGGTCAAGACCTCCAAGCCGCACTTCGCCTTCGTGTCCCGCGAGCGCGTGAGTGGCTCGTCGATCGTGCGTCGGGCCATCCGCCACGAGCTGGACCTGTTCGTCAGCGAGCTGGCCGTCGTGCTGGCCCGCCTGCCCAACATCGAGAACTGGTCGACCGAGGACGTGCAGATGGTCTCGCGGCTGTTCGTGCGCAACATGGTGTCGAACGCCGAGGAGGTGGTCGAGATGCCCGACCGCCGTCCGGACCTCGAGGAACACATCAAGGAAGGCGCCCGCCGCCAGATGCGCCTGATCGTCCTCGGCTTCCGTGAGTGGGAGTCCTGACCGTGATCGATTCCCAGGAGAACCCCGAAAGCTGACACCTCACCCCTGGTGCAACAAGGGTGAGATGTTGGGAATCGGGGTTCTCCTGGGAATCAGGTGATGCCGATGTCGCCAGCGAGGCGAAGGGCGACCTGGTCGAAGTAGGCGTCGTGGTCGCTGATCGAGCCGACCAGGTGACCCCACAGCTCGAAGGAGATGACGCCGAAGAGCCCGGACCACGCCATCAGGGTGCGGCCGATCACCTCGGGGTCGGGCACCGGGACGGTCGCCCCGGTCGCGTCGGCGATCGAGTCGACAGCGCCCTGCACCTCGGCGCCGAACGTCGCGGCGGCCTGAGGGAGAGTCGGGTCCGCCGAGACCACGATCTGCACCAGGCGCACGATGACCCGCGTGGCCGGGACGACGGTGTCCTGAGGGGCCGCGTAGCCGGTCACCGGCGTGCCGTACAGCAGTGCGTACTCGTGCCGGTGGCCCAGCGCCCAGGCGCGGGTGGCCCGGCACACCGCCATCCAGCGGTCTCGTGGCGCACCACCGGGGTCGGCCGCTTCGGTCGCGGAGCCCAGCTCGTCGTACGCCTCGACCAGCAGGGCCGTCAGCAGGTCGACGCGACTGGGGAAGGAGCGGTACACCGCCGACGAGGCCATGCCGACGTCGCGGGCCACCGAGCGGAGGGACAGCTCGCCCGGCCCGACCTCGGCCAGGCGTGCGCGGGCCGCCGTGATGATCTCGCCGGTGATCTCCTCGCGGGCGCGTTGGCGGGCCGTCTTCGAAGCGTTGTCCATGACACCACTGTGACGCGGTCCGAGATCATCCGCAACAAACAAGAGCATCGCTCTTGCCTTGAGTGCACGGAGATGCTCTACTGAAAACGAGAGCGGTGCTCTCTGGAATCTGGAGGTAGAACCATGACCGATCGTCACCTCGTCATCGGCGCCGGGCCCGTCGGCCGACACGTCGCTCGGCTGCTCGCCGACCGCGGCTCCGACGTGGTCGTCGCGACGCGGTCAGGCACCGACACCGGCATCGCCGGCGCGCGGCACGTGAAGCTCGACGCCTCGGACTCCGGCGCCCTGAGTGCGGCGGCCGAGGGTGTCGCCGTGCTGTACAACTGCGCCAATCCGGGCGACTACACGAGCTGGGACACGTTCTGGCCGCCCCTGGCGGCGGCGTTCCTCACTGCGGCCGAACGCTCGGGAGCCGTGTACGCCATCACCGGCAACCTGTATCCGTACGGTCCCGTCGACGGTCCCATGATCGAGTCGATGCCCGATGCCGCGACGGACCACAAGGGCGTGCTGCGTGCAGGTATGTGGGCCGAGGCGAAGGCGCTGCACGACGCGGGCCGGATCCGTGTCGTCGAGGTTCGTGGCTCCGACTATGTCGGTACCGGCGTGGGAGGCAACGGCCACATCTCGCGCCAGGTGCCCGGCGCGCTGCGGGGCAGGCGGGCGTGGATGATCGGCCGCACCGACCTGCCGCACACCTTCACCGACGTGCTGGACACCGCCCGGCTGCTGATCGCCGCGGCCGAGGACGAGGTGGCGCACGGCCGCACCTGGCACGTGCCGAGCAATCCTGCGGTCTCGCAGGCCGAGGCCCTCACCGCCGTGCTCGCCAGCGTCGGCAAGCCTCCCGTGAAGATGTCGGCGATCCCGATGCCGGTCTTCCGCGCCATGGCCCGCGTCGTGCCGATGATGCGAGAGCTGAACGAGCTGTCGTACCAGTGGACGAAGCCGTACGTGCTCGACGACTCCGCCGCCCGGGCCCACTTCGCCATGGAGCCGACACCGTGGGACGAAGTGTGCCGCCGCACTGCGGTCGACTAATACTCAGTGGTTCTGCACGGTCTGGTTCTGCACGGTCTGGTTCTGCATGGTCTGGGCGACCCCCATCAGCGAGAGCAGCTGACGCTCGACCCGCCACCCGAGCGCCTCGTACAGGGCGCGGCCGTCGGCCGATGCGGCGAGGATCCCGTGCGTGGCCCCCTCGGCGGCGGCCCGGGCACACATCGCCGTCATGGCGTGCCGACCGAGGCCGCGTCGACGGTATGCCGGCGTGGTCTCCACGGCGTCGAAGGTGACCCATCCGTCCTGGATACCCATCGTGCCTTCCACGGCGACGCGTGCGCTGTCATCGAGGCGATAGGTCGTGCGCGGGCCGTCGGTCTCGAAGGTGGCGGTCAGTCCGTCGGGTGCAGCCGGCACGGCCGCGGTCACGAGGGCGGTGGTCATCAAGGTCTCGTCGTCCCGGTCGACTCGCACGTCATCGGGCAGCGACAGGTCGCAATAGCCGGTCAGGTCGGTGCCGACGACGGTGAGCATCGCGTCGCCGATGCCGGCGACGTGGGGGAGCAGCGCCTCGAGCTCCCGCACACCCGGGTCGACGCAGATCAGCTCGGTGCGACGGGAGGAGGTGCCGACATGCACGAGCGGCCATCCGTCAACCAGGTCGGTCTCGCGTTCGCGCAGATGGACCCACGTCGAGATCCATCGCTCGGCGACAGGGTCGTTCACGTGCGCATCATCGCACCAGGGCTGGTCAGGCAGTGGTGGAGGAGCCCTCGGCCGCGACGTCGGCCGCGCGCTGCTCGTGGGCTGCGGTGGCGAGGCGATCGAGGGCGAGGGAGAAGATGTCATCGCCCAGCTCGTCCTCGAGCTGGTGCATGATGCCGGGGTCGCTCTCGAAGCTGGCCGACCACTCGACGTGGCACGTGGACTCGCGGTACTCGGTGACCGAGATGACCGCGAGGTGGTCCGTGATCGGGAACGGCGGCTCGGGCATCCGGTACGACAGGCTCATCGTCTCGTCGTCGCGCTCGACCACCGTGACCACCAGATCGGGATCGGTCTCCGGTCCTCCTGCGTAGATGTTCAGGCGCGGGTGCCAGCGATCGAAGTCCTGGATCAGTGACCAGACCTGGTCGGCGGGGGCGGCGACGAACATACGACGGGCGATGCGGGGCAAGCTGACTCCTCGATGCGGGTGATGCTCCCGCCCATCCAACCGTGTCCTGCCGCAGCCGACCCCATCGGTGCGGTGAGGCGTTCGTCACTGCGGTGTGAACGCATCGGTCATGCTGAACGAATGAGACCTCTGCGCGTGCCGCGCTACGGCGCCGGCGCCGTGATGTACGACCTGGTCTCCTTCGAATGGCCCGTCTACCGTGTCGGCCGGCTGCGCGCCATCGAACAGCTGCGGCTCGCCGAGGGCGACGTGGTGCTCGACATCGGCTGCGGCACCGGGCTCAACTTCGCGCCCTTGCGCGAACGCATCGCCAGCTCGGGGCACATCGTCGGCGTCGATGCGAGTGAATCGATGCTCGCTCAGGCGCGCCGCAAGATCGGCCCGGCGGGCGGGGTCACCCTCGTCCATGCCGACGCGGGCCGGCTGGACGAGCTCGTGGCCGACCTGACCTTCGACGCGGTGATCTGCACGTACGCGCTCTCGATCATCCCCGACTGGCGAGCCGCGTGGACGGCTGCGCGCGCTGCGACCCGTCCTGGCGGCCGGCTCGCCGTCGTCGATCTAGCGCTTCCCGCGGGAGCGGGTCGCCTGCTCGAGCCGGCGGCCCGCCTCGCGTGCTTCACCGGGGGAGTCGATCGCGATCGGCGTCCGTGGACCCTCGTCGAGGACGAGCTCGAGGACGTGGTCACCGAACGGCACAGGTCGGGGCACGTCGTGGTGTCGGCAGGAACCAACACCGCCACGACGGCTGGCCCCTGATGGATCGAGGACGAGCCGGGAATGATCCGGAGCGGTCAACGGGTTCCCCAGACGTGGAACGGACCCCGATCACCGACGCGGCACCCCGGTCGGCAGCATTCGCCGAGCAGGTGGAGCCCGAGATCGAGATCTTGCTGCGCGTTGCGCGGAGCCTCACCGGATCGTGGTCAGACGCCGAGGACCTCGTGCAGGACACCCTGCTCAGGGCCTATCAGGGTATCGACCGCTTCGACGGGGCACATCCGCGAGCCTGGCTGCTGACGATCATGCGGCGCGCCCACATCAACACCCACCGGCGCCGGCGTCCTGTCACGGCGGACCCCCACACCGACCTCGAGCACCGCACGCCCGCCTTCGGCCAGTCGGTCGCCGGCAGCCCCGAGGGCGTCGGGGTCGACCAGGTGATCGACGACGATCTCGAGGAGGCGCTCGCGGCGCTGGATCCCCGCTTCCGTTCGGTCGTCTGGTTGGTCGACGTCGAGCAGCTGTCGTACCAGGAGGCGGCCGACGTGATCGGCATCCCGATCGGGACCGTCATGTCCCGGCTCAGTCGCGCTCGCTCGCGCCTGCGCAAGCACCTCGCAGGTCCGCAGGCCACCAGGAGGAGAGCATGATCCATGCACTGCGCACGATGATCGAGTGCCACTGGTCCGCTCGGCGGATCCAGCGTCACCTCGACGCCGACCCCTCGGCTCCGCTGGCCGCAGCAGACGCGCAACGGCTGGAGGCCCACCTCGCGGTCTGTGATCGTTGCGATGCCGAGCTGAGCGGCGGTCGCGGTGTGAAGGCCGCCCTCGCGCGGTTCGGTGAGCGGCGCGGGGGACCCGACCCGGCGCGGGTCGCTCGGCTGCGCCTGCAGGCGCAGCGGCTGTCGCACGGTCAGGGTGACCGGTGATCACACCCGTCGACTGGGTCTCGGACCCGCTCCCGAAGAGGCACGGCCCCTGGGACCTGCTCGTGCTCGGC
>NZ_JACMOM010000298.1 GCF_014378035.1 Aeromicrobium sp.
ACTCGAAGGTGCGCATCCGTCTGGAAGACGTGCACTTCGCCGAGGGTGAGGCTCCCGAGGGCTTCGTGCAGGGCAAGACCGTCCTGATGAACACGACTCTCGGTCGCGCACTGTTCAACGAAGCGCTTCCCGCCGACTACCCCTACATCGAGGCGGTCGCTGACAAGGGCCAGATCTCGGCCATCGTCAACGACCTCGCCGAGCGCTACCCGAAGGTGGAGGTCGCAGCAGCACTCGACCGCATCAAGGACGCCGGTTTCCACTGGGCTACCCGCTCCGGTGTGACCGTCGCGCTCAGCGACATCGTGACACCGCCGAACAAGCCGGAGATCATCGCCGGCTACGAGAAGCAGGCCGCGAAGGTCCAGGACCAGTTCGACAAGGGCCTCACGACCGACGCCGAGCGTCGCCAGGAGCTCATGGAGATCTGGAACAAGGCCACCGCCGAGGTCGCCACCGCCATGCAGAACAACTTCGAGTCAGACAACAACATCAACCGCATGGTGTCGTCTGGTGCTCGAGGTAACTGGATGCAGGTTCGCCAGATCGCCGGTATGCGTGGGCTCGTATCGAACCCGAAGGGTGAGATCATCCCTCGTCCGATCGTGCACTCCTATAAGGAGGGCCTGACCGTAGCGGAGTACTTCATCTCGACCCACGGTGCTCGCAAGGGGCTGGCCGACACGGCGCTTCGTACCGCCGACTCGGGGTACCTGACGCGTCGACTCGTCGACGTCTCGCAGGACGTCATCATCCGCGAAGACGACTGCGGCACGTCCAAGGGTCTTGACATGCCGATCGCAGCTCAGGATGCCGCTGGCAACTGGATTCTCGACAGCAACGTCGAGAACTCGGTGTACGCGCGCAGTCTCGCTGCTGATGCGGTCGACGCCAAGGGCAAGACCATTGCGGCCGCCGGCGCCGATGTTGGAGACGTTCTGCTCGACACCCTGGTGTCGGCTGGCGTTCACAACATCAAGGTGCGTTCGGTGCTCACGTGTGAGTCCGTCGTCGGCGTGTGTGCGGCCTGCTACGGTCGCTCGCTTGCGACCGGCCTGCTCGTCGACATCGGTGAGGCCGTCGGTATCATCGCGGCCCAGTCGATCGGTGAGCCCGGAACGCAGCTCACGATGCGTACCTTCCATACGGGTGGTGTTGCTTCAGCAGACGACATCACGCAGGGTCTTCCCCGCGTGACGGAGCTGTTCGAGGCTCGCACCCCCAAGGGTGCTTCGCCCATCGCCGAGGCCGCTGGCCGCATCACCATCGAGGACACGGATCGCGCTCGCCGCCTCATCCTGACCCCCGATAACGGCGACGAGCCCGTTGCCTACCCGGTGCTTCGCCGCGCGACCCTCCTCATCGAGGATGGCCAGCACGTCGACCTCGGCCAGCAGCTGCACGTCGGAAACCTCGACCCGAAGGAAGTTCTTCGCGTCAAGGGTGTCCGTGCCGTTCAGCTCCACCTGGTCGATGGTGTGCAGGGCGTGTACCGCTCACAGGGTGTGCCGATCCACGATAAGCACATCGAGGCCATCGTCCCCCAAATGCTCCGCAAGGTGACCGTGGTCGACCACGGCGATACCGGGCTGCTGCCCGGCGAGCTCGTCGACCGGCTCAAGTACAACGAGCTGAACCGCACCGCGCTCACCGAGGGCAAGAAGACGGCTTCGGCTCGTCAGGAAGTCATGGGTATCACCAAGGCACCCCTTGCGACCGAGTCGTGGCGGAGCGCCGCGCCGTCCCAGGAGACCACGCGTGTTCTCACGCAGGCCGCCATGGAGGGCAAGTCCGACCCGCTGATGGGGCTCAA
>NZ_JACMOM010000299.1 GCF_014378035.1 Aeromicrobium sp.
ATTCGGGACGACCGCTCCTGCCTGCGTCGCCAGCACTGGCCGCGAGCCCCCGGATAAGGGTACCCGGGGGCTCATTTTTCGGCCGGTGAGGGAATAGGTCACCCGCCGTTGCGTTGGAGGGAGCGTGACTGACGCATCCGTTTCCCCCATCAAGGTCGATATCTGGTCCGACGTGCAGTGCCCCTGGTGCTACTTCGGCAAGCGCAAGTTCGAGGCGGGTGCTGCTGCTTTCGGCGGTGCTGTCGAGGTTGAGTACCACTCCTTCGAGCTGGCCCCCGACACACCCGTCGACTTCGAGGGCAGTCCCGTCGACTACCTCAGCCAGCGCAAGGGCATGCCGGTGGAGCAAGTCACCCAGGTGCTGGCAAACGTCACCGGTATCGCGGCCTCCGTCGGTCTCGACTACGACTATGTCCACGTGCACCAGACCAACACGATCAAGGCGCACGAGCTCATCCACTACGCCAAGTCGGTGGACCGGCAGCTGGACATGAAAGAGCGGTTGCTGAAGGCGTACTTCGTCGACGGTCGACACGTGGGTCGCATCGAAGACCTCGCCGACCTCGCGGCCGAAATCGGCCTCGACCGTGCAGAGGTCGTGCGCGTGCTCACGGACGAGACCTATCTTCCCGACGTGAAGGCCGACGTAGCCCAGGCGATCGAGTACGGCATCCAGGGCGTGCCCTTCTTCGTCATCGACGGCAAGTACGGGGTGTCGGGGGCACAGGATGCGACGACCTTCGCTAACGTGCTCGAACAGGTACGAACCGAACGAGAGGCCATCCAGTGACGGATGCCGTGACCAGGCCACTGACGATCCCCCTCACCCTGGTGGGCGATCCGACCGCGGCGGCCTGCGAGGGAGACTCCTGTGCGATTCCCGACCACCACGAGCAAGCCGTGGTGAACCGTCGTCTCGACGAAGACCTGGTGTAGTCGGTTCCCATTCGGGTCGCCGTCGACCGCGGTCAACCGTCACAAACTGCTGTTTCGCCGAACGTGGACGACCCTTAGTGACGGTTCAGGCAGGGAAATGACCCGGGTTGGCCACTCAACCGGTGATGTCGGCGACGGTCGCGCCGTAGGCCGCGATGAGGCCATCGGCCTCCACGAACGCGCTGTAGCCTGCCTCTCCGGCCCCCATGGCGACCCGCCCGCCGACCATCGAGACGTCGGCGAAGACGGGCCAGGTGGTGGAACTGCCGAGCGGCGTGATCGTGCCGCGCTCGAATCCGGTCGCCTCGAGCGCCAGCTCGGGGGAGGGCAGAGAGAGTTTGTTGACCCCGACCACAGCCCGCAGCTTCGGCCAGGAGATCTGCCGGTCGCCCGGGATGAGCGCGAACAGATATTCGCGGGGCGCTCCGTCCGGGGTGTGCCGACGCACCACGAGCGACTTGACGATCTGTCGCGCCTCGATTCCCAGCAATACCGCTGCCTGCTCGAGCGAGTCGGCGGCGGGCCGCTCGACCACCTCGATTTCGAGGCCGCGTGCCCTGGCATCCGCCAGCACTCGTGCTCGTCCGATGGGGGCAGTCACGTCGGGTTCACCTTTGCCTGAGAGAATTGGGGGATGACCATGACAGCCGCTCCCCACAAGAGCGTAGAGAAGAGCCTACAGATCGGGCCGCTCGCGCTCTCTGTGCCGGTCGTGCTCGCCCCGATGGCCGGCATCACCAACACCGCGTTCCGTCGGCTCTGCCGCGAGTTCGGCGCCGGTCTCTACGTCTCAGAGATGATCACCAGCCGCGCCCTCGTCGAGCGCACCGAGGGCTCCATGCGCCTCATCAAGCACCACGAATCGGAGACGACCCGCAGCATCCAGCTCTACGGTGTCGACCCGAAGACCGTGTCCGAGGCGG
>NZ_JACMOM010000300.1 GCF_014378035.1 Aeromicrobium sp.
GCCGAGGCCGGTCAGCAGCTCGAGGAGATCGTCACCCTCGAGGGCCGCCTGGACCTGGCCGTCGCGAGCGACGGTGTCCTCGACTTCACCGTACAAGCACGACTGACCCCCGAGCTCAGGCCGCTGGTACGTGCCTACCTGCACGCGGTCTCGGTGCCCGACTCTTCTGGCGAGATGCGGGTCCCGCACCCGGTGAACGTGTTCTGCGTCAAACGCAGCGACCTCTAAGCGCCGTCGCCCGGCTACTGGTCGGGTTCTCCTACTCGTCCTTCTTCTCACCCATCGGGACCTTCCGTGATCGGACGGCGCGGCAATTCGACGTGGCCGCAAATCCAACCGCTGAGGGCTACAGGCAGTTGTGCAGTTCGCCGGCGACCACGCTGTGCTGCGTGCGTGGGCGATCGGAGGGACCGGCGGTCATGGCGGGGCTTGCCAGACACATGGAGACCTCGATGGGATCGTGGTGGCTCAGCCCAGAGTTCGCTTGGCACCTTGGCCTGTGAGGATTTTCTCGCTGAACCTCGCTGAACAGCCACTGCTCGTCGCCGACCGTGCCGACGTCGGCGACGTGTTGGCCGAGGAGATCGATGAGGCCGACAGCGAAATGAATGACGCGTTCGGATCCATACTTCGGAGCGCGTATGTCAATCGTGCCGCCAGTCCTGGGTCGCCGCCGCCTCTAGCGGTGGTCGTTGCGCCAGCGGGCCACGGCAGGTGCTGCTGATCCCGGGAGTGCTGTGGCACGGTCGGCGGGTGCCACGATCTCGACAGTGATGCCTGACAAGATCCGGTAGGGGCGGGGCACGATGGCCGATCCGAGGACGCGCCGGAGCCTGGACACCTCGGCGCGCACCGTGACGGTGCGCGTGTGGTCGCCGAACAGGTCGTCCGCGAGCTCGGCGGCCGTTCGGCCGTGGGGGTGTGACATGAGGGCGAGGATGATCTCGCAGTGGCGGGGCGACGGCTCGTAGGCCCACGATCCGCCCCCGGCATCAAGTCGCAGTGCTGGCGTCGGCCCGGACACGTCGAGGGTCATCGCCGTCACGTCGTCGGGACGCTCACCGTGGTGGAGCAGCCGCAGGAGCCACCCGCCCGGTAGCGGCTCGGCGAACGCGAGCCCGTACGGCGGCAACCACAGGTCACCGCCGGGGAAGTCGACGGGCATCACGATGTGGTCAGGTGGCACGAAGCCGGTCGCGGCCGCAGTCATGCCGGCCGAGTTCACGACGAACGCGCGCCCGTCGAGGCGAGCAAGGAGCGGGGCAGCGAGTGAGCGCAGTCCGTGCAGCCGCAGGTCATGGGCCGACCGGAGCTCGAGCTCGGCGAGCCGCGCGGCCAGCGTGACGAGCGACAGCGTCCCCGCATGGACCGTGTGGACCGGTCCGCTGACGTCGACGACCCCGATGACCCGACCGCTCAGGGGGTCACGCAGCGGCGCTGCCGCGCACGTCCACGGGGTGTGGGTCTCGGCGTAGTGCTCGGCTGCGTGGATGTGCACCGGCGCCTCGTCGATGAGGCACGTGCCGATTGCGTTGGTCCCGACATTGCTCTCGGTCCACGCGCTGCCTCCCACGAACCCCAGCCCGTCGGCATGGTGGAGCACTCGGGTCAACCCTTCGCGCCACAGAACCCTCCCGTCGACATCCGCGACGACCATGAGCTGATCTGTTGCCTCGCAGGCAGGTATGAGGTGTTGGCGAAGCAGGGGCATGAGCGGGCGGGTGCCGCTGATCTCACGTCGACGCGCCAACTCATCGTTCGACAGAGGCGAAATCTCGGGTGCACCACCGGGAGTCAGTCCCTGTGCGCGCACCCTGCGCCACGACGCGCCGATGACCGTCCGAACGGCTCGCGCAGGGGGACGACCGGCGAGGACGGCGTCGCGCGTGAGGTGCGTCGCGCGGGTCAGGGCGTCAGAGTCACCGGCGGGTTCGCGCGCGGTGCGGCTCATCTGCCGATCGTAGCCCGGGCCAGGGTTGCGCCGAAGTTGCAACGTCTTGCAACCCTTTGCCACGTGGTGGATGTGGTGGTGTGCTGTGGGTCACACCTCTACCAAGGGAGCCACCCATGACTCAGACCATCGAGCGCGAGACCGGGTCGCAGACACCGCAGGAGAGGGTCGATGCGTGGTTGACAGGTTTCGAAGCCGCTCTCAGGGCGAGGGACGCCGAGGCGGCCGCCAGGTTCTTCGCTGCCGACAGCTACTGGCGTGACCTCGTCGCGTTCACCTGGAACATCAAGACCGTCGAGGGCCGGGACGGCGTGAAGCACATGCTTGGCGCTCAGCTCGACCACATAGATCCGTCAGGTTTCGCCACGAGCGAAGAGCCGACAGAGGCCGACGGCGTGACCGAGGCGTGGATCGACTTCGAGACGGCGACGGGCCGCGGCAAGGGGCACCTGCGGCTCAAAGGTGACGAGGCGTGGACGTTGCTCACCAGCTTGCGCGAGCTCAAGGGGTACGAGGAGAACCAGGGAGAGTCCCGCCCGCAGGGTGTCAGCCACGAGCTGTCCAAGGGTCGGTCGTCGTGGAAAGAGGTACGGGAGGCCGAGGAGGCAGACCTCGGTCACGGCACGCAGCCCTACGTCGTGGTCATCGGCGGCGGCCAGGGGGGCATCGCCCTCGGTGCGCGACTTCGCCAGCTCGGCGTCGCGGCGTTGGTGATCGACCGTCACGATCGGCCTGGCGACCAGTGGCGCTCGCGGTACAAGAGCTTGTGCCTGCACGACCCGGTCTGGTACGACCACCTGCCCTACCTGCCGTTTCCGAAGAACTGGCCCGTCTTCGCGCCCAAGGACAAGGTCGGCGACTGGCTGGAGATGTACAGCAAGGTCATGGAGGTGCCGTACTGGTCGCGCTCGACCGTCCGCGCGGCCTCGTACGACGAGGGCTCGAGCACGTGGAGCGTGACGGTCGATCGCGACGGCGAGTCGGTCGAGCTGCGTCCGACCCAGCTCGTGTTCGCGACGGGTATGTCGGGCAAGGCGAACATCCCAGACTTCCCCGGCATGGACGTCTTCCGCGGTGAGCAGCAGCACTCGAGCCAGCATCCCGGCCCCGAGGCGTACGCCGGCAAGAAGGTGGTGGTGATCGGTTCCAACAACTCCGCCTTCGACATCTGCGGCGCACTGTGGGAGAACGATGCCGACGTGACGATGGTCCAGCGATCGTCGACCCACATCGTGAAGTCGGCCTCGCTGATGGACATCGGGCTCGGCGACCTCTACTCCGAGCGTGCGGTGGAGTCCGGCGTGACGACCGACAAGGCCGACATGATCTTCGCGTCACTGCCCTACCGGATCATGCACGAGTTCCAGATCCCGCTCTACGAGCAGATGGCCGAGCGAGACAAGGATTTCTACGACCGTCTCGAGGCGGCCGGGTTCGATCATGACTGGGGCGACGACGGCTCGGGGCTGTTCATGAAGTACCTCCGCCGGGGCTCGGGCTACTACATCGACGTCGGTGCCGCCGAGCTCGTCGCGGACGGCAAGGTCAAGCTGGCCCACGGCCAGGTCGACCACCTGACCGAGAGCGCCGTCGTCCTTGAGGACGGCACCGAGCTCGAGGCCGACCTGGTGGTCTACGCAACCGGCTACGGCTCGATGAACGGGTGGGTCGCTGACGTCGTCGACCAACAGACCGCCGACAAGGTCGGCAAGTGCTGGGGGCTCGGTTCGGAGACCACCAAGGACCCCGGACCCTGGGAGGGCGAGCAGCGCAACATGTGGAAGCCGACTCGTCAGGCCAATCTGTGGATGCACGGTGGCAACCTTCACCAGTCGCGGCACTACTCGCTCTACCTGGCCCTGCAGCTCAAGGCCCGCTACGAGGGCATCCCCACACCGGTCTACGGGGAGCCGGAGGTGCATCACCTCGCCTGATCCGCTCCGGCCACCGCCTCCACCCACCAGAAGGAGCACCATCATGAAGGCTGCACGTTTCTACGGCCCCGGTGACATCCGGATCGATGACATTCCCGAGCCAGCGGTCCGGCCGGGCACCGTGAAGGTCGAGGTGGAGTGGTGCGGCATCTGCGGCACCGACCTCCATGAGTACCTCGACGGGCCGATCTTCGCGCCTGCTGCCGACGCGCCGCACCCCATCACGGGCGAGACCGTGCCGATCACGCTGGGCCACGAGTTCGCGGGCATCGTCCACGAGGTCGGCGAGGGCGTGACCGATGTGCATGTCGGTGACCGCGTCGTCGTCGAGCCCTACATCATCTGCGGGCATTGCGATGCGTGCCGCCAGGGCAAGTACAACGTCTGCGCGACCCTCGGCTTCGTCGGTCTGTCGGGCTACGGTGGCGGGTTCTCGCAGTTCGTCGTGGCCGGGCGCCGGTGGATCCACGCGCTCGGCGACCTCGACACGGACGTCGGCGCGTTGATCGAGCCACTTGCCGTCGCGTACCACGCAGTGCGGCTCTCGGGTGCCAAGCCGGGTCACTCGGCGCTCGTCTTCGGCGCCGGCCCGATCGGGCTCGTCACGACGGCGGGGCTACGGGCCTTCGGTGTTGACGACATCATCGTCGTGGAGCCGGCCGAGGTGCGAAAAGCCAAGGCGGGTCCGGCCGGGGCAGACCACATCATCGACCCGACCTCGACGGATGTCGTCGGCGAGGTCATGGAGCTCACGAAGGGCCGGGGCGCCGATGTCGCGTTCGAGTGCGCCGGCATCGACCAAGTGCTGAAGGCAGCCATCCAGTCGACCCGGGTCGGAGGCACGTGCGTCAACGTCGCCATCTGGGGTCACGAGGCCTCGGTGGCGATGAATGACCTCGTCTTCCGCGAGGTCAATCTGCTCGGCAGCCTGGCTTACGCAGGCGACCATCCCGCCACCATCGAGATGGTCGCGAGCGGCAAGGTCGACCCCCACCAGTTCATCACCGGGCGGATCGAGCTCGACGACATCGTCAAGAACGGCTTCGACGAGCTGATGAACAACAAGGAGGAGAACGTCAAGATCCTCGTCAAACCGTGAGCCACGGGCTGCGAGCGGGTCGACCCGGGGGACGCGTCCGCGGGGCGATCCGCCTTCAGCCTTTCGGGTGGCCGGTCATTCGCGAATCCGTTGGCTCACCTCTGCGCCGTGATGCCAGGGGTCTGGCGACGAGCAACCGCCTACGGTCTCTACCATCCAGTCATGGCCCTGTGGACTGATCGAGTACTTCC
>NZ_JACMOM010000301.1 GCF_014378035.1 Aeromicrobium sp.
CGGGAGCAGGAACGGAAGCGTCGAAACCAATGGGTGCTTCCGGTCACCGGGTACACGTTGACGGCTCGGTTCGGGCAGCAGAGCTCGATGTGGTCGAGTGGGGCGCACACGGGACTCGATTTTGCAGGTCCATCCGGGACCAAGATCGTGGCGTTGGCCGCCGGCACGGTGAAGTCCGCTGGGTTCGCAGGCGCCTATGGCAACCAGACTGTCATTGTTCTCACCGACGGAACAGAGATCTCATACAACCATCAGAGCAGGATCGTGGCGAAAGTCGGCGACAAGGTCACGCCGGGTCAGTTGACCGGATACACCGGCGCGACAGGCAACGTCACCGGCCCGCACCTGCACCTGGAGGTCAAGCCGCCTGGAGCAGCGGGTCCCGTCGACCCTGAACCCGTCTTGAAGGCCCATGGCATCAGTCCGTGACGGCTGATGTTCGTCGGGCGCGCACGACCCTCACACCTTGCCGGTGTGGGGGTCGTGTCCCGTTTGGAGCCCGCTCGACCTGAGCCGTCTGTTGGCGTTCGCAGTAGCGTTGTGAGGGTGATTGCACCCACCATGGCAACCGTCGGCGCGCTTCGGGCTTCAGGCCACATCCAGAAGACTCTGCGCGTCGAGATTCGCGACAACCTGCTCTCGGCGTTGCGCGAGGGCCGCGACCCCTGGCCGGGTCTGCACGGCTTCGAGTCCACCGTCATCCCGCAGCTTGAACGGGCCCTCATCGCCGGGCACGACATCGTGCTGCTGGGTGAGCGCGGGCAGGGCAAGACCCGCCTCCTGCGCACGATGGTCGGCCTGCTCGACGAGTGGTCGCCGGTCATCGAGGGCTCCGAGCTCGGCGAGCACCCCTTTGAGCCCATCATCGCGGCGAGCCTGCGCCGTGCAGCCGAGATGGGCGACGACCTACCGATAGCGTGGCGCCACCGCGACGACAGGTATGCCGAGAAGCTCGCGACCCCCGACACGAGCGTCGCCGACCTGATCGGCGACGTCGACCCGATGAAGGTCGCTGAGGGCCGCAGCCTGGGCGACCCCGAGACCATCCACTTCGGCCTCATCCCGCGCAGTCACCGCGGCATCGTGGCGATCAACGAGCTGCCCGACCTTGCCGAGCGCATCCAGGTCGCGATGCTCAACGTGATGGAGGAGCGAGACATCCAGATCCGGGGCTACGTCCTGCGGCTGCCGCTCGACGTGCTCGTGGTGGCCAGCGCGAACCCCGAGGACTACACCAACCGTGGGCGCATCATCACGCCGCTGAAGGACCGGTTCGGCGCCGAGATCCGCACCCACTACCCGACCGAGCTGGTCGATGAGATCGCCGTCATCCGGCAGGAGGCCGAGCTGGTCGCCGACGTGCCCGACTACCTCGTCGAGGTCCTGGCCCGGTTCACCCGTGCTCTGCGCGGTTCGAGTGCGGTCGATCAGCGCAGCGGCGTGAGCGCTCGCTTCGCCATCGCCGGCGCCGAGACCATTGCCGCGGCTGCGATCCACCGCGCGACCCGTCAGGGCGAGGACGAGGCCGTGGCCCGTCCGGTCGATCTGGAGACGGCTGTCGACGTGCTGGGCGGCAAGATCGAGTTCGAGTCGGGCGAGGAGGGTCGCGAGGACGAGATCCTCGACCACCTGCTCCGCACCGCCACCGCCGAGACGGTCCGGGCACACTTCCGAGGCGTCGACTTCGCTGTTCTCGTGGACGCTCTCGAGCGCGGGGTCGTGGTCACGACCGGCGAGCAGGTCACGGCTCGCGACTTCCTCGCGGGTTTGCCGACGCTGGGTGAGTCCGAGGTGTACGACGAGGTCTGCGAGCGTCTCGGTGCGACGAACGACGGCCAGCGGGCTGGCGCGATCGAGCTGGCCCTCGAAGGCCTCTACCTCGCGCGCAAGGTCAGCAAGGAGAGCGGCGGGGGCGAGACCATCTATGGCTAGAGCCAATCGTCGGCTCACCCGCGACTCCCGATACGGCAAGTACGCCGGCGGGCCCGACCCGCTCGCCCCGCCAGTCAACCTGGCCGAGGCGCTTGACGCCATCGGTGAAGACGTCATGGCAGGTTACTCACCCGAGCGTGCGATGCGCGAGTTCCTGCGCCGTGGTGGCAAGGATCAGGCCGGCCTCGACGACCTGGCGCGCCGGGTCGCGGAACGTCGGCGCGAGCTGACCCAGAAGCACAACCTTGACGGCACCCTGCAGCAGGTCAAGGAGCTCCTCGAGCGTGCCCTCCTGGCCGAACGCAGGCAGCTTGCACGGGATGTCGACCTTGACGACGGCGACCGAGCTCTGGCCGAGATGCAGCTCGACAGCCTCTCGTCTTCCACCGCGGCCGCAGTGAGCGAGCTGGGAGACTACGACTGGCAGAGCAGCGAGGCCCGCAACGACTTCGAGCAGATCAAGGACCTGCTGGGTCGCGAGATGCTCGACCAGCGGTTCGCGGGCATGAAGGACGCGCTCGAGAACGCCACCGATGAGGACCGGGCCGCCATCCAGGAGATGCTCGGCGATCTCAACGATCTGCTCGAGGCCCACGCGCGGGGCGATGACAGCCAGGAGCAGTTCGACTCGTTCATGGACAAGCACGGAGACTTCTTCCCGGAAAAGCCCGGCAACATCGACGAGCTCCTCGACACCTTGGCCCAGCGCGCTGCTGCCGCCCAGCGCATGCGCAGCTCCATGAGCAACGAGCAGCGCAACGAGCTCGACGCGCTCGCTCAGCAGGCGTTCGGCTCACCGGACCTGATGAGCTCGCTCGCACAGCTCGACGGCAACCTGCAGTCGCTTCGCCCCGGTGAGAACTGGGGCGGCTCAGAGCGTATGGATGGCGAGGAGGGACTCGGTCTGGGCGACGGCACCGGCGTCTTTCAGGACCTCGCGGACCTCGACGAGCTTTCTGAGCAGCTTTCGCAGTCGTACGACGGCTCTCGCATGGACGACCTCGACCTCGACAAGCTGTCCCGCCAGCTCGGCGACGAGGCCGCAGTCGATGCCCGCACCCTCCAGGAGCTGGAGAAGGCCCTACGTGACTCCGGCGCCATGAGGCGCAGCTCCGACGGCCAGCTCAAGCTGACACCGAAGGCGATGCGCCAGCTCGGCAAGGCACTGCTTCGAGACGTCGCGGACAAGATGTCAGGCCGCCAGGGCAACCGTGACCTGCGTCAGGCGGGTGCCGCGGGCGAGCGTTCCGGCGCCACCCGCGAGTGGGCCTTCGGCGACACCGAGCCGTGGGACGTGACCCGCACCATCACCAACGCACTCAGCCGAACAGCGGGGGCGACGGCGGCGGGGGAGGGCGGCTCCGCCGGCACGGGCGTACAGATCGAGATCGGCGACGTCGAGGTGCAGGAGACCGAGGCGCGCACCCAGGCCTGCGTGGCGCTGCTTGTCGACACGTCGTTCTCCATGGCGATGGACGGGCGCTGGGTGCCGATGAAGCGCACGGCGTTGGCGCTCCACACGCTCATCAAGAGCCGCTTCCGCGGCGACGACCTGCAGCTCATCGGTTTCGGTCGCCATGCCGAGGTCATGGAGATCGAGCACCTCACCGGGCTCGAGGCGATGTACGACAAAGGCACCAACCTGCACCACGCCCTGCTGCTGGCCAATCGCCACTTCCGACAGCACCCCAACGCCCAGCCCGTCCTTCTCATCGTCACCGACGGCGAACCGACCTCTCACCTCGAGGCCAGCGGGGAGGTCTTCTTCGACTACCCACCCCATCCGCTGACGGTGGCGTACGCCGTGCGCGAGCTCGAGAACTCGATGCGGCTGGGCGCCCAGACGACCTTCTTCCGCCTCGGCGAGGACCCGGGTCTGGCCAGGTTCATCGACTCGATGGCCAAGCGTGTCGGCGGAACCGTCGTGGCTCCTGAGCTTGATGACCTGGGTGCGGCGGTCGTGGGTTCCTATCTCGGCTCACGTCGGGGGCACGGCGGATTTGGGGCCTCTACCGACATCTTCGGCGGCGGCCGGGGTTTCTGGGCCGGCTGACCCACTCACCCCTCGGTGTGAACCCTCCGTGCCCGATCGGACCGAGTCAACGAGTCGACGGTAGATCCGGTGGCAGAAGAGGGGCGGCATACCCCTGTCGATAGGTCGGGTACTGCGGCACCCATCCACTCGCCCGGAGCCGGGCGTTGCTCAATCGCTTGCCGTGCCCGAGCGCAGGGTCAGCCTCGGGAGGCGCCGGTGCGTCCAACCGGGTCGCGAGGTACGCCGCGACGTCGCCCAGCTGCGCGGGCTCGTCGTCGGTGCCGAGGTAGAGCCGGTCGGGTGACTCGGCACGGGTCAGGAGGTGGACCACCGCGGCTGCGGCGTCATCGCGGTGGATGCGGTTGGTCCATCGGTGCGGGTCGTTGATCTGGCCGGTACGCACCCGCTCGACGAGGCGCCCGCCGCCGAGCCGATAGAGGCCGGACAGCCGCAGCACTGTTCCGTGTGGCATGCGCTCGGCGAAGAGCTTCTCGGCCTCGAGCAGCATCTTCCCCGGCCCGTCGGCCGGTTGGGTGGGCGTCGACTCGTCGATCAGGACGTCGGTCGGCGTGTCTCCGAACACCGCGGTGGACGAGATCAGCACTGCGCGTCGGGGCGACTGGTCGGCGGCGGCCAGTGCGTCCAGCGCCCTGCCCATCCCTTCCACGTACGTCTCTCGGTAGGCCACCTCGGTGCGCGGCCGTGCCGTGAGGCAGACCACGAGGTGGGCCAGGTCCAACGACGGGAGCACAGGTGACTCACGGGTGAGGTCTGCGGACAGCCCGCGCAGGGGTGCCGGCACCAGCTCAGCACGCCGCCTGATGGCCAATACTTCGTGCCCCTGCGTGGCCAGACGCTGACCGATGGCGGCGCCGAGGTCACCGCAGCCGACGAGCAGGACGTCAGGTGTCATGCCGCACCAGAGATGAACCGTTCACGGCCCGCGGCTCGGCGATCAGGCCGGACAGCGAGTGCGCATCGACATGCTCCATGACCAACCACCCGTACCTGTCGTCGAGCATCGTGCCTCCGTTCCTCAAGGACAAAACTAGGCCGTCCCCACTGAGTGTGACGTTTCTGCTGCCAAAGCATCGTTTCGACAGCAGAAGCGTCACACTCGGCGGGTGCCCGAGCGGATACGATCTCATCGCACGGCCCCGCCAACAGACCTCAGGAGCATGACGTGACACTGGCCAGATCGCACACCGACGTCACCGTGATGGACGGCGCCATCGTCGTCGGGACGGACGGTTCGTGCATGACCAACCCTGGGCCGACGGGCTGGGCGTACGTCGGTGATGACGGCGCCTCGGCGTGCGGTGGTGTGCTGGCGGGCACCAACAACATCGGTGAGCTGCTCGCCGTCGCGAACGCGTTGCGGGACTTCGCCGATCGTCCTCTGGTGATCCAGGCCGACTCGTCGTACACGATCGGTTGCTCCACGACCTGGGCCGCGGGCTGGGCGCGCAACGGCTGGAAGAACTCCAAGAAGGAGATCGTTGCCAACGTCGAGATCGTCCAGGGCATCTTTGCGCTGATGCAGGCACGCCGCGATGCCTCCGCACCGGTGTACTTCCAGAAGGTCAAGGCTCATCTGCTCGACCTCACGGTCTGGCCGTTGAACGTGGCCGCCGACGCGCTCGCGGGACAGGCCTCGGCCCGTGCCGCCCGGGGCGACGTCACCGAGGTGCGCACCGCCGCGATGTGACGTGTCGCGGGGGATTGGCGGGAAACGCTGGCCCCTCTGCACGGGACGGTGCCCGAAAATGTCGGTCCCGCGCTAAAGTATGGTGCGTACCACCCCGGCACTGCCGCTCGTCGAACGAGTCGTCGCTCATCGCGCTCACGATCGTGCCGGTCGGCCTCATGTTGCGTCGCCCTGATTCGGGGCCTCCACAGGGTGCTGTCACACAGTCGCGGCAGCATGCCGTGCACTCCAGAGGAGGAGCTCTTGGCCAGACGAGGCCAGCGTCAGTCCGGTGCCACCCGCACCGCACCGCGCGATCAGCGACGTCGCAACGTCGACAACGAGGGCATCATGCCGGTGCTGGCACGAGCCGTTCGCGACGTTGAAGCAGGCGCCCAGCGCGGCGCGGTGTCGAGCTCGACACGCATCAGGTTCCAAGTCGTCGCCCTGCTCGTTCGCGAGGAGCGCGCGCGGGTGAAGGCCGACCAGACCGGCACCGAGTCGCACCGCGCCGAGCAGCTCAAACGCCTCGACGGCATCGCCACGATCCTCGCAAAGACTGCCGCACGTGACACCTCGCTGCTCGTGCTGCTCGCCGAGGATGCCGTGGTGTCCGACGCGGCGCTTTCGCTCCAGCGCGACATGCTGATCTCCGCAGGCATCGAGCCGCCTCCCGAGCCGGTCGTCGTGGCAGAGCCGAAGGCGCCGTCCGCCACGGCAGATCGCCAGGTCATTCCCCAGGCCGCCATCTCCCGCCGCTTGGCCAACCCGTTCCACACCCCTGACTTTGCCTCTGCAGAGCCTCAGCTCCAGCCGCGACGATTGGCCAGCTGGGAGCTGCTCGGCCCGCTGTTCTCCTCCTTCGAGCGCGCTGCTGGCGGAGCCTCTGCGTGCATGGCTCTGCCCGAACCGTCGGTCACCCGTCAGACGAGTGGTCCCGAGCTGATGCGCCACCAGGCACAGCTGATCGCCGCGGCCGCGGACGGGCACCGGACCTTCCTTCTCGCCGACGAGCCGGGGTTGGGCAAGACGGCGCAGGCGCTGCTTGCCGCCCGTGCCGCCCGCGCCTACCCTCTGCTCGTGGTGGTGCCCAACGTGGTCAAGACCAACTGGGCGCGCGAGGCCGCGCTCTGGACACCGGGCCACGCGGCCACCGTGATCCACGGCAACGGCGACACGATCGATGGATTCGCCGACATCGTCATCGTCAACTACGAGGTGCTCGACCGTCACGTCGGCTGGCTCGGAGACCTCGGGTTCCGCGGCATGGTCCTCGACGAGGCGCACTTCATCAAGAACAAGTCCTCCCAGCGTTCGCAGCATGTGCTGCAGCTGTCCGAGCGCATCCGGGCGCGCACCTCGCAACCGCTCCTGATGGCGCTCACCGGAACACCGCTGATCAACGACATCGACGACTTCCGGGCCATCTGGCAGTTCCTCGGCTGGATCGACGACAAGAAGCCCCGCGCCGAGCTGATGCAGGCGCTCGAGGAGACCGGCCTCACGCCGGTCGACCCCGGGTTCTATCCGGCAGCGCGCAGCCGGGTCATCGATCTGGGCATCGTCCGTCGCCGCAAGGTCGATGTTGCCGCCGACATCCCGGCTCGCCGCATCGCCGACATTCCCGTCGAGCTCGACAACGAGGCCGGACGCTCGATCCTCGAGGCAGAGCGCCGGCTTGCCCGCCGCCTGGTGTCGCGTTACGAACGCGCCCTCGAGACCCGTACCGCAGGCATCACGGTCGAGGGCATCGACCACGAGCTGGTGCGCCGGGTGGCCGCGTGGGAGCGCGACGACTCGACCAAGACCGACGAGAACGTCTTCAGCATGATGCGTCGTATCGGTCAGGCGAAGGCGGGTCTCGCGGCCGACTACACCGCGCAGCTCGCCCACAGCGTCGGCAAGGTCGTCTTCTTCGCCAAGCACGTCGACGTGATGGACGTCGCGGAGAAGACCTTCGAGAAGCGCGGGATCCGCTACTCCTCGATCCGCGGCAACCAGACACCGTCGGCGCGTCAGAAGAACATCGACGCCTTCGTCAACGACGCCGACGTGGCCGTCATCGTCTCCTCGCTGTCTGCTGCCGGCGTGGGCATCAACCTGCAGGTCGCCTCCAACGTCGTGCTCGCCGAGCTTTCGTGGACCGACGCCGAACAGACGCAGGCCATCGACCGTGTCCACCGCATCGGACAGGTCGAGCCGGTCACCGCGTGGCGCATCATCGCCGCTCAGACGATCGACACCAAGATCGTCGAGCTCATCGACAGCAAGGCGGGACTCGCCGCCAGGGCGCTCGACGGCTCGGACGAAGAAGTCCTGATGTCCTCCGACATGCAGCTCGAGGCACTTGTCGCACTGCTCACCGACGAGCTGTCAGCGTTGCAGGCCTGAGGTCTGCAGCACCGACACGCCCTGGCGTGATCAACGACCGCTGCTCACCGGGCCGGTCCGTTCAGTCACGCAGCGCGTCACTTCGTGCCTGGTAGTCATCGAGCTCGATGTCGCCGCGGGCCAGCCGGTCGTCGAGGATGTGACGCGGATCTGTCGAGGGTGTGACCGACGCCGTGGTGGTAGCCGCTGGAGCCGGCGCCTGAATGCGGGACGACCGCACGAACCATGCGACTGCGAGCGCAACCAGGACCCACAGTCCCAGCACGACGAACACCATCGCCACGCCCCAGCCGCCGTCCATGTGTCCCTGGTCTCCGTACATCTGAATTCACCACTTCCGTCCGCGCCTGCGGCCGGTGCCGGGGCTACGTCAACAGTGCGCCGACCCCGCGCCGCTCACCAGAGCAGCACGGCCCCGGTCGTGGGACCTTCGCCGCTCAGCCGATCGCGGTGCCGAACAGGCGACCTATCGCATAGGTCAGAACGAGACCAGCCGCACCTCCGACGACGATGCGCAGAACCGCCACCCTCGCGCGGCTGCCGCCAATGCGTGCGCTCAGGACACCTGCCGCCGCCAGCGCCACGAGCACGATGAGCACCGTGATCGGCACCTGCGCACCAGCCGGCGCCAGCAGGATCGCTGCCAGCGGCAGGAAGGCGCCCACCGTGAAGGCCACCGCCGACGCGCCGGCGGCGTGCCACGGGTTGGTCAATCCACCAGGGTCGATGCGCAGCTCCGCGTCGGCGTGCGCGGCGAGGGCGTCGTGCTCCGTGAGCTCCTCCGCAACGAGCCGAGCTGTCGCGACCGACAGCCCCTTGCGCCGGTAGATGTCGGTCAGCTCGTCGAGCTCCTCCTCGGGCATCTCGGAGAGCTCGGACGCCTCCAGCGCGAGCTGTGACTTCTCGCTGTCCCGCTGGCTGCTCACCGAGATGTACTCACCAAGAGCCATGGAGACCGCGCCGGCCACGAGCCCGGCGAGGCCAGCGGTGAAGATCGCCCCCCGTGACGATGTCGCGCCCGCGACGCCGACGACCAGTCCGGCGGTCGACACGATGCCGTCGTTCGCTCCCAGGACTCCGGCACGCAACCAGTTGAGCCGCGAAGCCATTCCGCCCGAGTGCTGCTCGCCGGCGTGCGCGGTACTGGCCATCAGGGGCGAGAGGACGAGTTCATGTTGGTGTCGTCCCACGCCGAGCTGGCTCCACTGTGACCGATGCGGGCCACCTGCACCGAGGCACCGACGGCGGCGATGACGGCGAGCACGGACACGGAGATCGTCACTGCTCGCGCGAGGGAGTGCCCCTTCTTCGCTCGCCAGAGGATCGCGTAGCCGATTGCCGCGAACACGAACAGACCGATCATCCACGGCAGCAGGCCATCGGCCAGCCGGGTGTGCTTCTCGACCAGCGCAGATGCTGCGACGTGCTTCTCGAGCGTCTCGCCCGTTGACGTCGAGAGTGGCACGAGAATTAACCCGATCAGGCTGATACCAGCCGGGAGTGGCCCTGCCCAGTCACGGAATCGCGGCCAGGCGGCGCTCAGGATGACGGTGAGAGCCGCCAACGGAATCATCACCACGGTGGCGTGCACGATGAGCGGGTGCAGGGGGAGCCCGTAGAAGTCGTTCGGCATGAGCCGTCCTTCGGTTGGTGGTCGGTCGACGGCCGGGAGTGCGCCGTCCGTCGGACGAAACTTCCGAACGGTGCGGACCGCGATGAAGTGCCGACTGACACCCCGTTCGGGACTCTAGCGCTGTTCGCTCATCAATGGCGGCTTGAACGGTTCCGTGCGAGCGTGGTCGGATGAGCGACAACGCGCGCACAGCACTGGTGACGGGAGCGAGCGGGTTCATCGGCAGCCGTCTGGTGCCGTCGCTGCTTGAGGGCGGATGGGACGTTCGCGTGTTGGCGCGCGACCCCGGCAAGCTGCGGGTCCACGCCTGGCACGATGCGGTCGACATCGTCCGCGGAAGCGCCGACGACGACGGCGCCCTACGACGGGCGCTCGACGGAGTCGACGTGGCGTACTACCTGATCCATTCCATGACCGGGTCGTTCGACTACGCCCAGCAGGACAGGGACCTCGCCGACGCGTTCGCGCGGGTCTCAGGTGAGGCGGGAGTCGGCCGCAACATCTACCTCGGTTGTCTGTACCCCGCCGACAAGCGTCTCTCCGATCACCTCCAGTCACGTTGCGAAGTGGGATAGATCCTGTTGAACGGTCCGGTGCCGGCGACGGTCCTGCAGGCCGGCATGGTCATCGGTGCCGGTTCCGCATCGTTCGACATGCTCCGCGCCGCCGTGCGGCTGCCGGTGATCGTGGGACCGTCGTGGCTCGACAACAGGGTGCAGCCGATCGCCGTGGGAGACGCCGTGCACTACCTCGTCTCCTCGGCGTCATTGCCGTCGGACGTCAACCGGGCATTCGACATCGGCTGTCCCGAGGCGATCACGTACCGCGAGCTCATCGGCATCTTCGCCCAAGTTGCCGGCCGGCGCCCGCCGTCGATCGTCGCGGTGCCGATGCTGCTGCCCCGAACGGCAAGCCTGTGGGCCGGCATGTTGTCGCCAGGCCCGACGGCGCTCAATGCCGCCCTGGTCCACAGCCTGACGCTGGAGATGGTGTGCGGCGAGCACGACATCGACGAGTACGTCAACGAGCCGAACGGTGGGCGTCAAGGCGTGGCAGCAGCCATCACGTCAGCCCTGGCCGCCGCTGCCTGAGCAGTCTCAGTCGCGGGCGTCCCTCTCGGCCGCGGCCTGGGGGTCATCGACGCCGCGGAACCGACGGAAGCTGTAGACGATGAATCCCAGTGCGAACAGCGCCGACAAGATCATCGTGGAGCCAGTGCCCCATCCGCCGACCAACCACAGGCTGTCACCCACGGGCCACCACCCCGGAGCGTCCGACCCGAGACCCCAGAAGACCCCCACCGCTGCCAGGAGCACGGCGCCGAGGCAGCTTCCCATGATGCGCGGCCACGTCTGGACGCCCTCGGCAGCGGCCCTGAAGGCGCGCACCTTGACGGGCTCGAGGCGACGCTCCGCCCACTCGTACTGCTGCGACAGGACGGCCAGCCCGGCCACGATACAGAGCAGACCCGGACCGGGGAGAACGAGTGCGGCGAGGCCGACGATGACAAGCGTCCACCCCACCACTTCAAGTGCGATCCGGCGGGCGACCGTCGCGGGTTTGCCGCCCCTACGTGCGTCAGACATGAATGTCCTTTCATCGTTCTGTCAGCGTGGTCCTTGACCGGCGGCGGTCTGTTCATTGGGCGTCCGCGGTCTTCTGCCAAGGCCACTTTCCGGTGATCTCCAGCTCGAGCGAGAAGCTCAGGAATGTCCTGATCAACACGATCGCTGCCAGCACACCGACGCTTTCGAGCGTCGGTGTGACAGCTACCGTGCGGATGATGTCGGCCGCGACGAGCAGCTCGAGGCCCAACAGAAGGGAACGACCGAAAAATCGGCGGAAGGCACCGTAGACGTGCGCCTGCCGAGCGAGTACTCCGCGAACGGCAAGCCCGGCAGCGATCAGGGCGCCGGCCACGATCACCGTCGCGCCCACCCCGTCGATGACGGTGCCGGCGGCGTCGACAGCTTTTTGGAAGTCCATGTGCATGGAGTACCCCGACATCCGCCGGGGACACTTCAGCTGCGGCGGCGATCGGCCACGACGGCAGCGATGTTCAGCCCGGCCCACGTCAGGGTGGCGCCCAGCACCTTGGCCTTCGCCGACGCGGAGCGGGCCTGCGGCGTCAGCATCGAGGCGTCCGACAGGTCAAGGAAGATGCGAGCAAACATCGCCTGCTCGCGCGCCGCGGTCGACGGAGCCACGATCGCCAGCGCACTCACTGCGAGGTCGCGCGCACCGAAGGTCCGCGCGACGATGTCGTACTCCTGCTGCGTCAGCGGGCTCTTCGTCAGTGCGACTCCGAGATGGCGCGGCTTGAGCAGGGCGAAGACCGAGTAGGCAGCGGTCGCCGCGGACATGATCTTGCTGTACATCAGTAACGCCTCCACACGATGATGAGGGCCAGGGCTGTCGTCCCGAGCACCGCGATCTCCTGCCAGTACGACGCCGCCGTCCTGGTTGCCTGAGTCGCCGCGTCGGCCAGATTTGTCTTGGCCTGGTCGGCAGAGGACCTGAGCTGTGCCTTGACGTCGAGCTTGGCTCCGAGAGCGTCGATCGTCTCCCCGAGCTGCTGCCGGGTGCGCTCGATGTCCGACTCGAGCTCGGAGATCGTCGCGTCCGGGCCGGGCCCGGTCGCTCCGTTGTGCAGTCTGTCGGTCATGAGCGGCGATCCTTCACTGTGGCAATGTCCTTCTTGACGTTGTCGATCGTGCGCTCGGGAGGCCCGATCTCGCCGACCTGCTTCTTGCCGATCAACGCAACGATACCGGCGATCACGAACAGCACGACGCCGACGATGAGCGCGGAGAGCCACACCTCCAACGTCAGGGAGAGGGCTGCCACCGCGGCGCCGATCAACGTGATGAGCCCAAGAAGCGCGAAGAGCCCGGCCCCACCGAACAGCCCGACGCCGACGCCGGCGTGCTTGACGCTGCTCTGCAGCTCAGTCTTGGCAAGCTTGACCTCATCGCGCACCAGCCGGCTCGTCTGGTCGCTCAACTGGCCGACGAGCTGCCCGAGCGACGGATCCTGTGTCGGCTCGTGCCCGGTCACGTCAGACACGTGGCTTGTCGTCAGGCATGGTCGAGGCGGCGGCGATGAGATCGATGCCGTCGATGCCCTGATCAGTCAGGTTCACGTTGGCCCTGGGAGCGTCCGATGACGTCCCCGACGGCACAGAAGAGGAGGCCTTCCCTGCAGCGGCAGTCGCCTTCTCGGCGGCGAGGTCCTGAGCGTCGGATGCGACGCGCTGGATCTTTGGGTTGTTCCACACCTTGTCGGCCTGCGTCTTGATCTGCTCGTAGCGGCCCCGTCCGGCCTTGGCTCCCAGCACGTAGCCAGCAGCTCCGATGATGAGGACTGCGGTCTTCTTGATCATGGTTGTCCCTCAGGGTAGGTGCGCCAGGCCCGCGTCTTGGTGCGTCCGCCCGGTGAGGAACAGAGGTACCCATCCCGAGCGGTCACTAACGTCCAGCAGGTCGTGGCGTGACGATGCGTTGCGCCATCCCCATCCGCCGTGTCGCCACGAGCGGTCAGTCGTCCGCGTTCAGAGAAAGGCCGTCGAACGCCAGTGCCACGATCGATGAGGCGAGGACATCGGCGTCGACGGGGCCGCCCGGGCGGTACCACTCGACCAGTGAGTTGACCATGCCGAACAGCAGCCGGCTGATGAGATCGGGCGGGATGTCCGATCGCAGCGCGCCTTCGTCGACAGCGGCCTGCACGAGGCTCGCGAGGCGCTCGTCGATCGACCGCCGTCGCTGCAGGGCGGCGATCTCGACCTCACTGTTGCCGTGCACGCGCAGCAGCAGCGTGACAGCTGGCAGCTGGCGAACCAGGATCTCGACCGACTCCTGGACGACCGTGCGGAGCCGCAGGTAGGCGCTTGTACCGGGCTCGGCCGCCGCGGCGGTGTCGACAGCCGCGGTGAGACCGTCGAGCGCCTCGTCCAGCGCCGCTGACAGCAGGTGCTCCTTGCTGGGGACGTGGTGGTAGATCGCCGACTTCGTGAGCCCCAGCTCCTTGGCGAGGTCACCCATGCTGGTGCCGTCGTAACCCTGGCGGTTGAACAGGTCGATGGCCCGTCGCAGCACGGTCTGCTGGTCGTAGCCGGGTCTGCCACGGCGGGGGACCGAAGACTCGCCCCCGGACGTCGTCATGTCCTCAGGCTCTCACAGCGGGTGGACGCGTCTCGCTGTCCGGCGGTCGCGCCACGCGCCGGTCGACCACAGCGCCCAGAGGATCAAAGGGGGCTGGAACAGCAAGCGGAGGGCACGCGCCCGGTCGGAGTCGAGGCCGAACGCATCTGTCCCGTCGACGAGCTGCGCGATGTTGCCGGGGAGCACGAGCACAAGGAAGGCGGCGACGATCCACCCGATTCGGACCCGAAAGCCGGGTAGGGCAATCAGGGCTGCACCGAGGGCGATCTCGACCACTCCGGAGGCGAGCACGACAAGATCGTCGCTGAGCGGCAACCAGCCCGGCACCATCGCGCGGAACTCGACCCGGTTCCAGGTCAGGTGGCTGAGTCCGGCACCAAGCAAGAACGCGCCCAGCGCCCAGCGGCCGGTCGAGCGGGTCGTCTCGGCCAAGCTGCTCACGGTCGGCTGTCTTCGTGGACCATGCCACCCCTTCGCGGATCCTGAGTTTCTGCCACTCATGTCTTCTTCTGCCACTGAAGTCGGGACGGCACCGCCGCTCTTGGCTGAACTGGCGGTGCCTGGGCTGGACGGCCGCTGCAGCGACCCCCCGGTCCTGTCTGGGGACTACCCATCACAGCGCTGCGCAAGCGTGACGCCGACCAACTGGCGTCAGAACTCTCGCTGACGTCCAGTTTTCGACACGGGGTCGTGGGTACCAGAGTCTCATGAGCAATCATGCGGACAACAGCCACGACGCAGGCGACGACAAGTCACAGGACATCGAGCCTGACACGCAGTCAGACCCGTCACTGGACGACGGATCGTCGACGGATTGGTCGTCGGAAGGCGGGGCAACAGCCGAGGGGCCAGCGACCGATTCCGCGGACGGGACGCCCGCATGAGCGTCAACTCCCGAACCATCGCCACCACGCCTGATCGGGTGTGGGACGTCCTTGCCGACGGCTGGCTCTACCCGCTGTGGGTCGTCGGTGCGTCCCGCATTCGCGATGTCGACGCCGATTGGCCCGAGAAGGGGTCGCGCATCCACCACTCGATCGGCGCCTGGCCGCTCCTGATCGACGACCACACCGAGGTCAGGGAGGTCACCCCCGGCCGCTCCCTCACCCTGCGGGCCAAGGGCTGGCCACTGGGGGAGGCGAAGGTCGTCATCACCCTCACGGCCAGCGGTGCACACACCGACGTCGTCATCGAGGAGGACGCAGTGGCCGGACCAGGTGTCCTGGTGCCCGAGCCGTTGAAGGGCCTGACCCTCAAGTGGCGCAACGTCGAGACACTCCGCCGCCTCGCCTACGTGGCCGAGGGACGCGCCTGAGCGGTTCGCCTCTGCACCACGGACATCTCCGAACACTTCCACCTCAACAACGACAGATGGAGCTCACCATGCGCGCACTCACGTTCCAGGGCAAGGAGTCGGTCTCGGTCGAGACCGTGCCCGACCCCACCATCCAGCAGCCCAACGATGCCATCATCAAGGTCACGTCCACCGCGATCTGCGGCTCCGACCTGCACCTCTACGAAGTGCTCGGCCCGTTCCTCTCGCCGGGTGATGTCCTCGGCCACGAGACCATGGGCATCGTCGAGGAGGTCGGCTCCGAGGTGGGCGATCTCGCCGTCGGCGACCGGGTCGTCATCCCGTTCAACATCTCGTGCGGTCACTGCTGGATGTGCTCGCGGGGCCTGTTCGCCCAGTGCGAGACGACCCAGGTGCGTGCTCAGGGCAAGGGTGCCTCGCTCTTCGGCTACACCGAGCTCTACGGGTCAGTGCCAGGTGGGCAAGCCGAGTACCTCCGGGTGCCGCAAGCCCAGTTCGGCCCCATCACGGTGCCCGAGGACGTCACCGACGAGCGTTACCTCTACCTGTCCGACATCCTTCCCACGGCATGGCAGGCCTTCGAGTTCGCCGACGTGCCGGAGGACGGCACAGTCGCCGTCTTCGGGCTCGGCCCGGTCGGCCAGCTCACCGCTCGCATCGCACTGAACGCCGGACGCCGCGTCATCGGCGTCGATCGGGTGACCGAGCGCCTCAATCTCGCTCGCGCGTACGGCGTCGAGGTGATCGACATGGATGCGGTCGACGACGTCCCCAAGGCAATCCTCGACCTCACCGACGGCCGTGGCGCCGACGGAACTGTCGACGCGGTGGGCATGGAGGCTCATGGCTCCCCGTTGGAGCAGGCAGCCATCAGCGCTGTCGGGTTCCTGCCGGATATCATCGCCAAGCCGCTCGCAGACAAGATGGCGATCGACCGCCTGGCCGCCCTGAACGCGGCGATCAAGTCGGTGCGCCGTGGCGGCACGGTCTCGGTCAGCGGCGTCTATGGCGGTGAGATCGACCCCATGCCCATGATGGAGATGTTCGACCGCGGCATCACGATGCGGCTCGGCCAGTGCCACGTGAAGCGGTGGACCGACGACATCATCAAGCTGCTCGACAAGAGCGAGGACGTGCTTGGCGTCGAGTCGCTCGCGACTCATCGGGTGCCGCTCGAGGACGCGCCGGCGGCTTACGAGATGTTCCAGAAGAAGCAGGACGGCTGCATCAAGGTCGTGCTCAAGCCGTGACGGCCGACGCACGCGTGGTGCTCATCACCGGTGCCTCCAGCGGGATCGGGCAGGCCGTCGCGCTGCGGGCCGCCGAAGAGGGCGACCACGTCGTTCTCGTCGCCCGTGAAGCCTCGTCGCTCCAGACCGTCGCGCAGGAGTGCGACGACGCGGGTGCGGCGTCGACGCTCGTCGTCCCCACCGACGTCGGTGACGATGCTGCGGTCGAAAGGCTTTTCCGCCGCGCCGTCGACGTGCATGGTCGGGTCGACGCCGTGGCGCACTGCGCCGGTGTCGTCGCCTACGGCAGGACCGAGGAGGTCCCATCTGAGGTGTTCGAGGGTGTGCTGCGGACGAACCTGATCGGTTCCGTCAACGTCGCCCGGCACACCATCCGCCTGCTTCGCGAGCAGGAGGGCGGTGCACTTGTGCTGATCGGGTCGGTCATCGGCCACATCGGCGTCCCCTCCATGAGCCCCTACGTCCTCAGCAAGTGGGGCGTTCGCGCGCTGGCGCGTCAGCTGCAGCTCGAGAACCGCGACATCCCAGACCTGCACGTGGCCTACATCGCGCCCGGCGGGGTTGATACACCAATCTACGAGCAGGCCGGCAACTATGCGGGGTTCATCGGGCGACCCCCGCCGCCTGTCGCTTCGCCTGAGAAGGTGGCTCGAGTCGTGCTCCGCCGCCTCGAACACCACCGCGATCGCACCCAGGTCAACCTGTCCAACAATGTCATCCGATTCGGGTTCACCGCGATGCCGTGGGCGTACGACCTGCTCGTCGGCCCGCTCTTCAGGCTGGCGGCGAGCGATCGCACCCGGCCGGTCGGCCCGGGCCCTGGCAACGTCCTTGCCCCGCAGGTCGAAGGCAACCGCCTGCACGGCAACCAGGGCAACCCTGTCATCGGCATCGGTCGCAACGCTGTGGCCCTCGCGAGATCGATCGGCGGGCGGCGGGCGTCATGACGGACCGGACGTACGACGCCATCGTCATCGGGGCGGGACCGAACGGTCTCGTGGCCGCCAACCACCTCATCGACTCGGGCTGGTCGGTGCTCGTCCTGGAGGCGCAGCCCGAGGTCGGGGGAGCCGTCCGCAGTGCTGATGACGTGCACCCGGGATTCGTGCACGACACCTTCAGCGCCTTCTACCCACTCGCCGCGGCGTCGCCGACCATCCAGTCGTTCGGTCTGCAGGAGCACGGCCTGACCTGGCGGCATTCTCCGGCGGTGCTCGGCCACCCGTTGCCCGACGGCCAGTGGGCCATCCTGCACCGAGACCGGAACATCACGTCGAGCCTCCTTGACCAGCAGCACGCCGGCGACGGCGACGCGTGGCTGGCGCTGTGCGAGACGTGGGACGGTATCGGCGACCAGATGGTCAAGGCGTTGCTCTCGCCCTTCCCCCCGGTCAAGAACGGCCTCGGCACCGTCGCCAGACTGCGTCGTGCCGGCGGACTGGACTTCATCAAGATCATGCTGACCCCGGCTGTCGAGGTGGGACGGGCCCGTTTTGGTGGCGAGGCTCCTCGCCTCCTGATTGCCGGCAACGCCGGCCACGCCGACATCCCTCTGCACGCTCCCGGCTCGGGTCTGCTGGGCATCCTGTTGTCGATGCTCGCCCAGACCGTGGGGTTCCCGGTCCCCGAGGGCGGCGCGGGCGAGCTGACCAAGGCGTTGGCCCGCCGTTTCGAGTCACTCGGCGGGGTCATCCGGTGCAACGCCGAAGTCATCCGCATCGAGGTCGAGTCCGGGCGCGCACGAGGAGTTCAGGTGGCCGGCGGTGAGCGGTTCTCCGCAACGCAAGCCGTTGTCGCCGACGTCGTCGCTCCGCACCTGTACGGCAAGCTTCTCGATGCGGCCGATCTGCCCACACGAACCGGCGTCGCGATGAAGTCCTTCGAGCTGGACCCCTCGACCGTCAAGGTCGACTGGGCCCTCGACGGACCCATCCCGTGGGCATCGAAACCGTCACACGCACCGGGCACGTTCCACGTCGCCGACTCGGTCGACCAGATGACCGAGGCGCTCGGTCAGGTCTCGGCACGCGCCGTCCCGGCCGACCCGTTCATGCTGGCCGGGCAGATGACCACGACCGATCCGACCCGATCGCCACCGGGCACCGAGTCGCTCTGGGCGTACACCCACGTGCCGCAACGTACCGTGCGCGACGCGGGAGACGACGGCATCAGGGGTATCTGGGACCGCGACGACTGCGAGCGCTTCGCCGACCGCATGCAGCAGCGCATCGAGAGGCTTGCGCCCGGGTTCGGTTCGCGCATCCTCGCCCGGCGCGTGTTGGGCCCCCACGAGCTGGAGGC
>NZ_JACMOM010000302.1 GCF_014378035.1 Aeromicrobium sp.
CCAGTCACGGTCAACCCCAGCCGATCGAGCAAGCAGAACGCATCAAGATCAGGACAGTCGAAAGTAGGCTCAGCCACGTCGAGGTCTTCCAGATGGACGGCGTCAGAACCACCATCATCGGAGAACCTCGACCCTCACCCCCGCGCCTACGCGCCACCACGGGCTACACCCTGGTTTGCGAAGAGCCCACAAACTCCGAAGGTGTCTCAGCTCAGCCTGACGCACCTCTGCCCACCCTGACACTGTGTCGAGGTCGCTGCGGGGGTCGATGTCAGCTTCGCGTCCCTGCGCTGCTGCATCCGGCAGGTAAACGTCAAAGACGACGTCGGGCACCGTCAGACCTGGTAGCGCGCAAATGGGCGTGCAACTGCGGCTACGCTCTCATTGTGCGCGTAGGAGTGATAGGTCCACTCGGCCCCGACTCGTTTGCCGACAACATCCTTGATTGCCTGCCGGACCTAGGGGTCGAAGCCGTGGCCCTTGGACCCTCGAGACGCAGCACGGGTCAACCCCGCATCGACGCGGTCGTTGACCGTTACACACCACAGTCACAGACTCTGGACGTCATGTCGCAGCGAGGGTTGGCTATCGGGGCGGCTCGGACCGAGTGTGACGTGATCATCTCCGTGGACGGTGGGTTGCGGCCAGAGACCGTGTCCCGAATGCGTGACAGCGGGGCGAAAGTCGCCTTGTGGTTCCCCGACCACATGGCCAACATGGGTAATCAACTCATGCTCACCGCCAGCTACGATCGGTTGTTTTTCACAGACCCGTACTTAGTTCGCTGGATGAGTACACTAGAAGGTCTACCAGCAATTTATCTGCCCGAGGCTTGCAATCCACACTGGCACCGCCCGATCGCTGAGCCCGCGTCCCAACCCGGGTTCGTGTCTGTAGGTAACATGTACCCAACTCGGGTGCTCCTTTTCGACCGACTAATTGCGGACTCGGTCCCACTACGCCTCTATGGTCCCGGCTTTCCCCGTTGGCTTCCAGATCGACCCCTCACTGCTCATCACACTGGTCGATTCGTAGTGCGAGAGGAAAAGGCCCGAACGTTCCGGCAATCATCCGGAGTGTTGAACAACCTTCATCCAGCTGAACGCGGTGTGAACTGCAGGTTGTTCGAAGCCGCCGGGTCCGGTGGCGCGGTGCTGTGCGACGCCCGTGAGCCGCTGCGGGACTTGTTTGAGGACGGTTCCGAGGTCTTGACATTCACCACCTACGACGATCTCCTCGCGCTATGCATTAGGCTGACTAGAGATCCCGACCTCACCCGCCGAATTGGGGACGCCGCCGCAGCGCGAGCCCACGCGGAGCACACCTATCAGCACCGTTTGCGGGTCATTTTGGAGGATTTGGTGTAAGCGTTCAGTCACTGCTCCGCCGAACCACAAAGGTCATGTTCTGCGTAACCACCAGGCCGTGGCGTTGACCGGTCTCCGCCGCGATGGCCAGCTTGATCGCCCCACTGAAGGCCTTCCAAGCCAAAGCACGCACCCGGCTCTGCACACCATGCACCACGGGAGTGCATGGACGAACGTCCACCTGGGAATAACCCGTGGCACTGGCGATCTGCGCGATGCTTCGAGGCGTGAAGACGGTTTCGTGGGTAAAGTCCCCGTACTGAATGTTTCCGCTAAACGGGCTGTTGGCATTCGGGGTCCGAGCCACGAAGCAGCCACCCGGCTTGAGCGCGTGGTGGATCGCGTCGAAAAGGTGGAGCACTTCGTCCTTCGTCAGGTGTTCGAGGAGGTCGGTGGCCACTACGGCATGCAGAGTTTCCGACTCAGCACTGAGCACGTCCGTGAAGTCACCAAGCACCACGGTGCGAATGCCGGCCTGATGGGCGAGCGCGACCTGTTCGGCACTGACGTCGACCCCGGAGGCGTCGTAACCGTCGGCGACAAGCAGCTTCACGAGCGCCCCTTGACCGCACCCTACATCGAGAATTCGTGCACCGGGAATGCTCGGAAGGTGCGGGCGGATGTCGCGCCGGTAGACGAGACTCGCCGTGGTCACGCTGCTGAGACCCGCGTGGGTGGTGGCGTAGGACTCGTACAAGCGTGAGCGCAACGCTGCCGTTCGGTCGATGCTCTCATCGTTCATGCGCGTTCCAGACTGTGTGCAGAGATTGGGACCGATGCGTGATTAATCCTCATTTAGGGGCGCCCACGTGCCCCCACTTCTTGAGATGTGAGGCTACCGCTGGAGGTGAGCCGCACCCCAATTGCGGCTGCCGCCACGATGCTCACAATGCTAGCGGCGAGCGAGAGATAGTCCGTCTCCTGTTTGACCAGTGTCGTAAAGAATAGCATCGGGAGGAACAGCATGCGAGGATCTACGGAAGCTGAGCGACCCCCCGTGCGGTCGTCGATGACGCGTACGAAGAAGCCGAGCAAGAGCATCCCCACGATAACGACCATTACGCCGCCGTGTCGGTAGAGATCCCCGTACGGAGTCAGGGCCGCGGAGCTGTACACGCTGGGAGGGGCGTGGTAGTAAACGATGTTCGCCTGGTAGCCAGCATCTAAAACAGGCTTTTCTGGCCATAACGATCGGGGAATAAATCCGAGCACCGGACCTGCCAACAGGTCGGTTGGGCTTGCGAAGGGAACCGGCGTTGGCGACTGGGCGACAACCATAGCGACGTCGCCGATACGTGACAGCCTTTGAATGAACTGGTTTCCGGGTGCTTGCGAACCACTGGTTTTACCATTATCCAGCAGCGACCCGTAATCGATACTCTGCAAGGCTTGGGCAGGAGTCAACCGGCCGGAGCTTGTCGCAATCTCCGCTCGGTAGGCAGTTACGAATGGCGCGACGAAAAACATTGTGATCAAGCCTGTTGCGACAATTGGGATCACTCGAAGCTTCCCCCGTGCCGAGTAACCGATGACGAGCGCGACGAATTGGATCACCGCCGACTCCTTCGTTCCGCCGAACAGACCCACCACTACCTGCGACCCCCCCACCCACACCGTCAGCAGAGCCGCGCCGGCGGTTCGGGTGGCGGCCAGCCGCCATGCGGCGAGGAGGCTCGACAGCAGCCCGAGCGAGGTGAACACAGTCAGCACCGTGCCGACGGAGGACGACGCGCTCAGTTCGGCCCTTGGATCGGCCAAGTAACCGAGTCCGCTCGTCGCCGCCCCGATGAGCTGGGCGAGCACCGCTATCGCCCACAACGTCCACACCACTGACGCCCCGGTGGAGAGTGGACCATTACCCCGCAAGCGGCGATCGAAGGACGACCCGCAGCGGCGGAGCACCTGCGGAGTCCAACGATACGCGAGCGCGAGTGTGGCGAAGCCCACGCCGCAGACCAGCGCACTCGGAGTTAGTGAAGATGCCGTGACAATCCCCTGATACCCCTCGATGTCACCGGCAAGCCACACCAGGGTAGCCAAACCGAACCCCACCGCGAAGCCGACACCCATCCACGGCCCGAGCTTGAGTCTCGCGAGCGCAGTACGCAGGCCCAGTTCCTGTGACATCCCGACCGCCCCGATCAGTCCGGCGCTGGTGAGGGCGACCGCTACCACCGTCACTTGCACCCCCGCGGGTGACGTCACCGAGGTGGGGAGCAGTGCCCACGCGAGGACGACGGCCAGGGCGACACCCGCTGCGGTGACACCGCGGGCGGACGCGGCGCCGCCAACCAACCGCTCACCTCGATTTGCCTGGCTCGTCACAGCTGTTCGCGCTCTTCTGTCCCGGTCGTGCGACATCAGCCGGCCTCCATCGACGTCGGCGCCACGCCGGGGTGCTCGGCGGCGGATTGAACTGACTTGGACACGGAGCGCAGCAGCAGCGCGAAGACCACGAGATAAGTCACCGTAGACGTCACCGCTGCACCAACGACGCCCAGCCTGGGTACTAAGAGCAAAAGCCCGCCGATCGTGAACACGACGCCAAAGCCCTCGCACAGGGCAACAGCGGCCGGCTTGCCCAACCCGCGAAGCAGGTCGCCCAGCACCTGGTTCACGCCCACGACCGCGGCGCCTGGAGCGAGGACCAGCAGGATCGTGGTAACGGAGTGGTAGTCGGGACCGAACACCAGCGGGATGGCGAACGGGCCCCCCGCGAGGATGATCAGCAGGCTGATCACCGACACGAGGATCGCCCCTCGGATCGACGTTCTGATGGTGCGCGCGATGTCCTCGCCCCGGGCTAGCCCGGGAAAGGCAACGTAGCCAAAAGCCTGAATCAGCGGGGCAGCGAGCACGCTCAGCGAGACCGCTACTGCGTACTCGCCCAGCGCGGCGGATGAGACCAGCACCGCCAGCAGCAGCTGGTCGGCCCTGCTGTTCAGCGCGTTGGGCGCATTGGAGGACAGGTTGAGCACGCCGAACTTGAGCAAGGGGCGGACGTAACCGCGGCGGCGGCGCCCGCTGTCGCCGGCCACACGGCGGTAGAGCCACCAGGCCAGTGCTGTCTGCCCGGCGAACGTCGCGGCCAGCAGGTTCACGACGAGCACCACGTCGAGGCTCGTCACCAGCTGGGCACCGATGACGAGCATCAGGAACGAGACAGGCTGAACGAGCCGTACGAGGTTCCATCGGCCGAGGTTGATTGCTTGGAGCGCAAACGACGGGGGGGCTCCGGCGAAGCAGAAGGCAATACTCAACGGAAGCACGAGGAACGCGCCGCGCCGGGCTGGAGAGTCACCGAACAGGAACACACCCACCAGCGCGGCGACCACCGCTGCGAGGGCTGCCAACGGCACCAGGAGCGCGGCCGCAGTTCGCACGTAGTCGGCCTGGACGGCCCGCCACCGCGACACGTGATAAACGACGGACGAGCCAAGGCCCACCTCGAAGAAGATTAACGCCAACCCTAGATACGCCATGGTTGCGGCGTAGTCACCCCGACCACTAGCCCCCAGCCACCGCGCCAGGAGGACTCCGGTCACGGCAGAGATTCCCGTGATGAGGACGTTGTAACCCGCTGTCCGGCCGACCGTCCTGAGGAACGACCGCTGGGGGCGGGAACCTGGGGCGGTCACCACTGAATGTCACTCCGACCGGCCAGAACGCTTCGGTACACTTCGAGAGTTCGACTCAGGCTGGCCCCCTTCGAGAACATACTCACCGCCCGCTGCCGCGCCTGTAACGCCATTTGCCCGCCGCCCGCCGACCGGACCGCGAGGACGCGGGTGGCGATGTCCTGAGCCACCTCGGCAGTCTGTTCGACCAACCAGCCGGTGTCCCCGTGGACGACGGTCTCCCGGGTTCCTGCGGTGTCTGTGGCGATCACGGGAACGCCGCTCGCCATGGCTTCGAGCACAGAGATGCCGAAGCCCTCCTCGTGCGACGCCTGCAGGTAGATCGACGCTGCGCGGTATAGAAGAGGAAGTTCCTCTGGCGTCACGTCGGACCTAACCTGGACGTGTCCGGTGAGGTCGAGGTCGTTCACCAGGGTCGCCAGCGTGGCCGGGAGCTTTCCTCGCCCCGCCAGCACGAGCGGGGGCAAGTCCGGGGACAAAGCTCTTGCCTTCGCATAGGCCCGGACGAGGCGGTCCAGGCCCTTGCGCGGGTCGTTGAGGCGGCACACCGAGAGCAGGTGTCCGCCTCTGTCCCACCCCGCGGCACGAGGCGTGAACCGATCTTCGTCCACGTCCGGCGGAGCAGTCACCACAATGGTGTCGCACGTCGCGGCCACGAAGTCCGCCATCTCACGGTTCATGACGAGGACGCAATCAGCCCGCCGTAGCGCAAGACGCTCAAGGTGCGACGTTATCCGGGTCATCATCGTGCGCCACAGTGCAAGGTTCCGCGTCGTCACGGAGAGCTGGGAGGACCTTTCCCACGCCACGGTGGTCGCTACCTGGAGCACAGTAGGTCGCCGAGACCTTGCTGCTGCCAGGCCCAGAGCCGGCGCCCCGGCGACCACCTGGACGACGTCGAAGCGGTCCAGCTGGGTCGTCAGCTCCTTGCGGGGCAGATACCTCAGCGGCTCGAGCTCCACCCCGTTTGCACCCACGTGTACGAGCTGCGTCTCGTCGACGCAAACGTTCATAACGCTGTTCAGTCGCCAGCTGCGCGGCGAGCTGAGACGACGACTCACGGTGTCCGACCGGGACGTGGCGAGGTCGAAGACCACCACCTCGTGACCGGCTTCCCGCAACCCACCAGCCAGCGAGCGAGCCACTGTCGGGATCCCGCCTGCCGACTGAAAGCCCTGCGTCACCACAGCTATCCGAAGTCCCCCCACCCGCGTCATGCGACGTCGCTGACGCCGAGGTCCAGCACGAGCTCGACGACGGTGGTCGGAGGCTGCACCTCCCGCCAGCGGCGGTAGGCGTCAAGCGCAGCTTGCTTGCCTGCGGTCCGCTCGGCCGGCGAGAGCGCCGCCAGCCGACCCAGCTCCACCGCCCAGGTTCGAGCATCGAGCCTGGCGAGGGCGGCGCCTCCACCGTCCTGCAGCACGGCCGTCCACGGTGAGTTCTGCGAGCACACCACCGGGCAGCCCGCCGACAGGCTCTCACCGATGACGTGGCCGAAGTTCTCGCCGAGGGTGGGTAAGACGAACGCGTCGTACTCGGTGAAGGTCGTCTGCACGACCTCCGGCCTGACCATGCCGCGATAGGCGACTCGAAGGTTGCTCGGCATCTGATCAATCAACCGTAGGCAAGCATCCCAGTAAAAGTTGTCCTCGATCGGCCCGAAGACGTCAAGATCCACCTCGCTGGTGAGCAGCTGTGCCGCCTCGAGGACGAGCGCCAGGTTCTTCATCTCGCAGATCCGGCTCAGGAATACGAATCGTGCGGTTGCTCCGGCGGCCGTGGGGGTCTTGATGGGTTCGTTGCCGCGGCTGTCTCCCACCACCACAGTGCGGGCCCCGGGGAACGCATCAGTGATGTCGCACTGCTCCTTCGTCGTCGAGGCGTGCCACATCGGGTCGACCTTCCGTAGCAGCGGACGCCAAACCCTGAGGAAGCGCCGCTTCTTGTCACCCTTGACGCTCAGCGCACCCGGCGAGAGCTCGCCGCGGGGGGCGAGCAGCAGCTCCCGGGAGGTCAGTTGTCCGAACAACCTCAGGACAACAGGCAGAACCGTGAACTGCGGCGACCACAGGCTGTTCACGTACAGCAGGTCGAACCTCGTTCGCCGCAGGTTTCGAAGCAACTGCACCCACTGCCGAGGGTCCCGCCAGTTCAGGTAGTGAATGAGGTGGTGACCTCGAAGCACGGAGCACCCCGACAATCCTGGGTAGGCCACCGAGTCGCCCAGGTCTCGGTCCCCAGTTACGAGGGTGACTTGAACCGAGGGAGGCAGGCCGTCAAGTAGCTCGACCATCGACTTGATCGGCCCGCCGGCCTTGAACCCGGGCTCGAACGCACCCACGAAGATCAGTACGCGACTCACTGAGGGTCTCCGCTCGGACCCGCTGTCCGGACGCCCGCCCACGCCCGGTGTCGGCGAGCGGTGGACAGGATGAACCGAACGACCCGCTCGGCGGTGTTGTGAACGAGGTACTCGTCGGGTGTCACATTGCTGACACCAGGGCCAGGACGCGGAGCGCTCAGCTCGACAGCCACTGCCGCGACCACATCGTGCACGTCCAGCCCGGTCATCATGATGCCTCCAGTGTCCAACGCCTCCGGCCGCTCGATCGAGTCGCGCAGGGTAACTGCGGGGAACCCCAGGATCGTCGACTCCTCGGCGATGGTGCCCGAGTCGGACAGGACGCACGCAGCACCGAGCTGCAGTCGATTGAAGTCGTGGAAACCGAACGGCTCGTGGAAGACAATCCCCTCGGGCATCACCCGGCCCACGAGAGCCGCGAGCCGGGCGCGAGTGCGCGGGTGGGTGGAGACGTGGACAGGTAACCCCCACTGGCCGCGCACCGCCGTCAAGCAATCGAGCAGCATCTCGAGCCGATCCGGAGAGTCCACATTCTCTTCACGATGGGCACTGACCAGGAAGTATCCCCCCGGGGCCAGCCCAAGACGATCAAGAACATCGGACGCCTCGATCAGCGGACGGTAGTTGTCCAGCACCTCACGCATTGGCGAACCGGTCAGCAGAATTCGGCGCGGGTGCAACCCCTCGGCGAGCAGGTTGCGGCGCGCATGCTCGGTGTAGACGAGGTTGAAGTCGGCCAGGTGATCCACCATTCGGCGGTTTGTCTCCTCCGGCACGTTCTCGTCGAAGCACCGATTACCCGCCTCCATGTGATACGTCGGGATGCGCATCCGCTTGGCCATGAGAAGTGCGATGGAGCTGTTCGTGTCGCCCAGGACCAGCACAGCATCCGGGCGTTCCTCGAGCAGAACGGCTTCGGTGCGGATCAACGTCTCGCCGAGAACTCGACCAAGCGAAGACGTGTCGACCCCGAGAAGCCGGTCGGGGTTGCGGATTCCGAGTTCGTCGAAGAAAACCTGGTTGAGAGAATGGTCGTAGTTCTGTCCGGTGTGCACAAGGACGTGGTGGACGGCGTCGTCGAGCCGAGCGATGACGCGAGAAAGCCGAATGACTTCCGGCCGAGTGCCCACGACCGTCATGACCTTCAGCATCAACTACCCCCTTCAACCGGAGCAACCGGCTCTGGGTAGGTATCTGGGGCTGCGGGGTTGAAAAGCTCGTGGGTCCAGAACAAGGTCACCAGCTCAGTGTCCCCGGTGTTAGTGATGTTGTGGACCCATAGGGTGGGCATGTCGACGGCTTGCGGCACGTCGCCGGTCACGTCGAACGACACGACATCGTCGGTAAAAAGCCTGCGCAGGGAGATCCGGGCGTTGCCGCTGAGAACAACGAAGCGCTCTACCTTGTGCAGGTGGAAGTGCTGACCCCGGGTGATGCCGGGCCGGGTGGTCGAGACAAACGTCTGCCCCTGGCCCCCGTGTGCGCGCACCACCTCTACGAGGCTGCCACGATCGTCGGTTCGCGGTGACAGGCCGATCGGGTTCCGCTCAGGGAACCGGCCGCCTCGGAGCGTGTTGAACAGGTTCACGTCTAGCGTTGTAAGTAGCGGAGGAATGTCCCCAGCCGTGTACAGCTCGTTGAACCGCCGGAGCGTGCCGTAGACCCCCTCAACGGTGGTCGGTGTGCCCCGTGGATCTAGTCGCGGCAAGTCCGTCGTCAAGGCCTGCATGAGCGATTGCGCTGCACCCTGGGCGTGCAACAGGTCTACCTCCCGGTCGTTGACGCGTGGCGTCTCACCTCGCAGGACCGATTCAACGAAGGTGGCGACGAACGAGTTGTATCGGGGCCGTCCATGCTCGCCGAACAGGTTTGGCAGCCGGACGTCGACGTAGCCCGAACCCACCTCGTCAGCGAGGTCGGCAAGCACAGACGACGCCTGCTCCTTACCAGCCCCATAGGGACTGTCGTTGCCGGACTGGACGGAATTTGCGAACACGATTCGCGGCGTCGCCCCCGCCGCCCGTACCGCACCGACTACGTCCCGAGCCAGCTCGACGTTGCCCTGTTCCACCTCGCGGTCATTCCCACGGTTGATTCCGGCCAGATGCAGGACCGCGTCCACTCCGACAGCCAGCCGTGGCAGCTCATCCCACTGGTTACGGCCCACGGCAAACGCCTCATGGGCGCCGAGAGCATGCAACCGAGCTCGGGTGTGCCACCCGAGGAAACCGTAGCCACCGGTAAGCAGGATCTTCACGGCCGCGCCAGACCGAGCAGCTGTCGCATCTCTGGCAATGTCAACAGGAGCCGCTTGGTCTGCTCAAGGTCCAGCTGCTCCGTGTTCGCAGACGTGTAATCCCGAAGCTCTGCACCCTCCGTCTCGCCCTCTTCGTAGTACAGCTCGTAAGCCAGGGAACGCGCGTCCAGTGGTACCCGGAAGTAGTCGCCCTCGTCGGACGCCTTCACCATCTCTTCACGGGACAGGAGGGTCTCGTGCTGCTTCTCCCCGTGTCGGACACCGATAGCCGCAATTTCGGGCTCCGCGACCCCCAGCAGGCCGGCCACTGCCTGGGCCAGCACCCGGATGGTGCAGGCAGGGGCCTTGCGAACGAACAGATCACCGCTATCAGCGTGGGTGAACGCGTGCTCGACCAGGTCCACCGACTCCCGCAGTGACATCAGGAACCGAGTCATCCGTGGGTCCGTGACTGTGAGCGGTCGACCTGACCGAACCTGCTCCACGAACAAAGGTATAACCGACCCTCGGGAGTACATGACGTTGCCGTAACGGGTGACCGCGACTGTCATCCGAGAGCTCGGATTGTTCCGAGCGAAAGCTTGCGCTGTTTTCTCCATCAGCGCCTTCGACATGCCCATCGCGTTTACCGGGTAGACCGCTTTGTCCGTGCTGAGAAAAACCACCGACCGCACTCCAGCGGATGCGGCCGCCTCCACCACGTTGTGACTACCAACCACGTTCGTCTTCACGGCCTGCTGGGGGAAGAACTCACAGGACGGCACCTGCTTCAGGGCGGCAGCGTGGAAGACGAAGTCGG
>NZ_JACMOM010000048.1 GCF_014378035.1 Aeromicrobium sp.
CCCCATGCACCGCCCGTACTCCCTTCTCGGTCGCGCGGTAGTAGACCTTGGCCGGAAGTATTGCCCGCTCGACCCCCGCAGCATCCATGTCTGCCAGGAGCGCCTCGGCTGACAGCTTCTCGACCGGGAGCCCGTCAGCGTCGACGTGGTTGAAGGTGTGCATGACCCGTTGCAGGCGCGCGTCGCCGTGCCAGTCGACCGTGTCGCCTCGAGGATCCTGTGCGTCGTCAGCACCGAGCCACGGTGTGTGGAGGAAGGCGTCAACGACCGGCCCGACGTGCTCGTGCGGCTGCTGCTCGGTCGTCTGCACGACCCACCTCCTGCGCAAATGTGTCTGGGGTCACTCCCCGACGCGTCACGTTAGCACCCGCGTAGACGTTCGTCGACCCTTGTCGACCGTTGCATGTAGGACTAGACTCCGGGTGACCCTGACGGGTCGGTTGCAGCGGCGAAGGAGCACGGCATGAAGGCATCAGTTGTCAACGGGGTGGGACGGGGATTCACCGTTCAGGACCTCGTCATCGGTGAGCCACGGGGATTCGAGGTGCTCGTCGACGTGCGAGCCTCCGGCCTGTGCCACAGCGACTTGCATCTGGCAGAGGTCGACTACGGCCTGCCGATGCCCACGGTGCTCGGGCACGAGGTGGCCGGCGTCGTCCTTGCCGTCGGACCCGCCGTGACAGCGGCACGGGTCGGCGACCACGTCGTGGCTTGCCTCGTGAAGTTCTGCGGACGATGCATCGAGTGCACCTCCGGGCACACCTTTGCCTGCTCCACCCCCAACTCGACCCTGCGCAGCGCCTCCGAGCCGCCACGGCTCACCTACAACGGGGTCGCGATGGAGCAGGCGCACGGCATCGGCGGATTCGCGGAGCAGTCACTCGTCCACGAGAACCAGCTGGCCGTGGTGAGCAAGGAGATCCCGTTCACCGCCGCCTGCATCATCGGGTGCGGCACCGTGACCGGTGCAGGTGCAGCGATCAACACCGCGCAGGTCCGGCCCGGCGACACCGTCGCCGTGCTGGGCACCGGCGGCGTGGGGCTCAACACCATCAGTGGTGCACGGCTTGCCGGCGCCCTGCGGATCATCGCGATCGATGTCGACGACTCCAAGCTGGAGGTCGCACGGCGCTTCGGCGCGACCGACGTCATCAACGCCACCCGCGCCGATCCGGTGGAGGCCGTGAAGGCGCTCGTCGACGGCGGGGTGACCCACGCGTTCGAGGTGATCGGCCTCCCCCAGACCCAGGCGCAGGCGGTCCAGCTCGCTCGACATGGTGGCGGCGTCCACCTCGTCGGGGTCGCGAGGCCCGGTACGACGCTCGAGATCGAGTCGTCACTCGGGATGCTGCGCGCCCACACCGCTGTCTCCGGCGTGCACATGGGCTCGACGAACCTCAAGCGTGACATCCCGATGTTCGTCGACTACTACCTCCAGGGTCGACTCAACCTCGATGACCTCGTGTCGCAGGAGATCGGGCTGGCCGACATCCCCAAGGCCTACGAGCAGCTCCGTGCGGGCAAGGTCATCCGGTCGGTCATCACATCGTTCTGATCGGCGCCGTTCAGATCGGCGCCGATCTGACAGCTGAGACAGCGGTGTCCACGGCACCCGCAATGTCGGCGATGGCATCGCGGGCGACGTCCAGGACGTTGTGCATCCGTACGAACCCGTGCGTGACATCCGGGTACGACCGGTAGGTCGTCGGCACACCTGCCGCAGCGAGAAGCTCGGCATACCGCTCCCCGTCGCTTCGCAACACGTCGTGCTCGGCCGTCAGGACGAGCGTCGATGGCAGGCCGGCGAGGTCGCCGGCACGGGAGGGAGAGATGTCGGGCGACGCCCACTGGTCCTCCGGCGCGTAGTGCGTGAAGAACCACGTCATGTCACGCCTCGTCAGGGGAAGCCCCTCGGCGTGCTCCTGATAGCTGCTCGTGTCGAACTCGGAGTCGGTCACCGGGTAGATCAGCACCTGCAGGACCGGGTGGACGACGTCTCGCAAGTGGCGGGTCGCGACGGTCACCAGGTTGCCGCCGGCACTGTCGCCGGCGACGATCAACGGCAGCGAGCTGGCGACCCCGGGCACAGCACCCGATGCCACCCACGTGATCGCGTCCTCGGCATCCTCGAGACCCGCGGGGAACGGGTGCTCTGGGGCCAGTCGATAGTCGGGGAGCACGACGGCGCACTGCGTCGCGCCCGCGAGGGTCCGCCCGAGAGTGTCAAACTCATCGACGGCACCGACGACCCAGCCGCCACCGTGCAGGTAGACGATCACGCCGACCACGTCGCCCGGCGGCACCAGGATGCGGGCCGGTATCGGCCGCGAACGTCCGGGGATGTCGACATCCGCGGTCGATGCCATGTCCGGCCCGGCACCGAGCGCCTCGCGTCCCGCGGCCAGCATCGCGCGTGCCTCGTCAGGCGTGCCATCCGAAAGGCCTGGCACCCCCAAGGTCTGTCGTTGCTCGACCATCGCGGCGATCATCGGGTGGAGCGGCATCGTCATCCTCCTGTGGTGTGTGTGATGGAGCGGTCCATGGCTCGGAGCGGGCTCAGGAGAGAGCGAGCCCCGTGTAGCCGCGATCCTTGACGTCAGTGAGGACCTGCTGGAACGTGCCGAGCCCACCGATGTACGGCATGAAGACTCGTGGCTTGCCGGGGATGTTCGCCCCGGTCCACCACGAGTTGGCGCGGGGGAAGAGCGTTGCGTCGGAGATGTCAACGACATGCTGCGTCCACGCCTTCTCCGCGGTGTCGTCCGCCTCGATGCGGTGGACACCCTCACGCTGTGCGTGCTCCAGCAGGTCCGCGAGCCACTCGACGTGCTGCTCGATGGCCATCACCATGTTGGTCAGGACCGACGGGCTGCCCGGGCCTGTGATCGTGAAGAGGTTCGGGAACCCGGCCATCGTGAGCCCGAGGTAGGCCGACGGTCCGTCGCTCCAGCGGTCGCGGAGCTTCACACCACCCTCGCCGGTGATGTCCATGCGCAGGAGGGCCCCGGTCATGGCGTCGAAGCCAAGGGCGAAGACGATGACGTCGAGATCGAAGCTCCGCTCCGAGGTCCGGATCCCTGCGGGTGTTATCTCGATGATCGGATCATCACGCAGATCCACCAGCGAGACGTTCGGCCGGTTGAACGTCTCGTAGTAGCCGGTGTCAACGCACGGCCGCCGGGTGCCGAGCGGGTGGTCGAAGCTCGTGAGCGCGTCGGCCGTGGCCGGGTCGTCCACGATCGCCCTGATCTTGGACTGGACGAAGCCTGCTGCCGTGTCGTTGGCCTCTTGACTGACCAGCAGGTCGGCGAACGAGCTCGTGAAGACCGGCCCACCGTTGCTCCACACCGCTTCGTACACCTCGCGGCGCTGCTCAGCCCCGACCTCGAGGGCGGAGGAGCCGCTCAGGATCGGCGGGACCGGGTAGCCACGCGTCGTCGTGCGCGCCTCCTTGCGGCGCTGGTCGTAGCCCGCCTTCATCTCCCGGGTGAAATGTTCGTCCAGGGGCCGGTTCTGCGCAGGAAGACTGAAGTTCGGGGTGCGGTGGAAGAGCAGCAGCTCGCCCGCATCCTTCGCGATGGTCGTGGTGAGCTGGATGCCGGTCGAGCCGGTACCGATCACGCCGACCCGCTTTCCGGTCAGATCGACATCGTGGTGCGGCCACTCACCGCTGACGTACGACTCGCCCTCGAAGCTGTCCAGACCCACGAACGACGGCCGTTTGGGCACCGACAGGCAACCGGTCGCCATGACGACGTACCGGCAGACAAGGGTCTCGCCACCCTCGAGGCCCACCGACCACCGGGTGTGGACCTCGTCGAACGTCACCGCCTCCACCATCGAGCCCAACTGGATGTCGCGGTTCAGGTCGAAGCGCTCGGCCACGTGCTCGATGTACCGCAGGATCTCAGGCTGGGTCGCATAGCGCTCCGACCACGTCCACTCCTGCTGCAAGTCCTCGGAGAAGGAGTACGAGTAGTCGAAGCTCTGGACGTCGCAGCGCGCGCCCGGATAACGGTTCCAGAACCAGGTGCCGCCCACGCCGCTGGCGGCGTCGAGCACCCGGGCAGAGAAGCCGAGCTCGCGCAGCTTGTGAAGCATGTAGAGCCCGGCGAAGCCCGCCCCGACGATGATTACGTCATGGTCGAGATCGGGGTCCGCGCTGGTGGGATGGGGTGACATGACGGTGACTCCTGTGGGGACTGGTCCGATATGGACGGATTGACGACTAGGCGGCGCGGGCACCCTGTGTGAACATTTCGGCGGCCTTCACCACGTCGATGCCGAAGGTGCCCTGCGTGACGGCGGTGGCACCCCCATCGATGGGTACGGTCACTCCGGTCACGTAGCGGGAGAGGTCGCTCGCCAGGAACAGCGCGACGTCCGCGACCTCCTCCGGCACACCGACCCGTCCGATCGGCAGCTTCGGTCCGAGCTCCTGCGCTAGGTAGGCGAGGAACTCGCGCGCCTGTGCTGCGGGCACACCGAACGCGTTGGCCATGATCGGCGTCATGATCGTGCCGGGCGCGATCACGTTGGATCGGATACCGAGCGGGGCCAGCTCGGCAACAGCCTGCCGGACAAGCCCGATCACCGCGTGCTTCGCGGCAGTGTAGGCAGGGCCGGCCCACGCCCCCTGGAGCCCGGCAGTGCTGGACGTGGAGATGATCGCTCCACCGCCACCCTGCGCTCGGAACTGCCTCGACGCGTACTTGTGGCCGAGTGCCACCGAGCGCGTCAGCAGGGCGAGGGTCCGGTCGAAGCCGTCGGCGTCGAGGTCGGACAACGAGGACACGTCGCCCTGGTTGCCGGCATTGTTGAACATCACGTCCAGACGGCCGTACGTCGCCACAGCAGCGGCCACTATCCCCTCGATCGCCGATTCGTCGGTGACGTCGGTGTGGACGAACGTTGCCGCATCGCCGAGCCTGTCGGCTACCGCCCGCCCGTGGTCGTCGGCGATGTCGCCGATGACCACGCGCGCGCCCTCGGCGACGAACCGTTCGGCACTGGCGAGTCCGATACCGCTCGCGCCACCTGTGACGACGGCAACCTTGCGCAGCAGCAGAGCTGTCACTGCTCGTCCGCCTACGCGACGCGGTAGTGGTTGATGACAGCCGGTGCCGCCTCGACGACCTTGTGGTGGTCGACGTGGGCGTGCTGCTGCGCCACCAGGCTGTCGAGCAGTGCCCGACCGAGCACCGATCCCTCACGGACCGGCGACGTGCCCGCCCAAGAGAAGGCGAACTCGGCGACCTCGCGAACGACCTGGTGCACAAGGTTGCCGGCCTGATAGAAGCGCGCCCTGTCAAGCTCGTCCATCTCCTCACCGGACTCGATCTTCACGCGGGCGTTCTCGATGTTGCTCAACGTGAGAGCACGCACGGCCGCGAGGCGCGACTCGTGGTGAGCGAACTCGTAGGCGAAGCGCGGCTCGTCGATGATCCTGCCGTGAGGCACGACCTGCCTGCCCGCATCGGCAATCTTCACGATCTCCTGCAGCGCGTGCTTAGCGATGCCGCAGGCGACCGCCGAGTGGTACGCGATCGCCGTCGAACCGAAGTCCATCCGCCCAGCGGCGCCGCCCCGCAACGACACGTACTCGACCGGGCTGAACGCGTACTGTGAGGGGACGAACACGTCCTCGACCTCGAAGTCGACACTGCCGCTGCCCTGTAGCCCGAAGACGTCCCAGCCGCCGACGACGGTGACCTGGTCACGCGGCACGAAGCCCGTGATGATCGACTCGGTGCCCTCGATGAAGGCGCCGGCGGCGAAGTGGGTGGCGTGGAGGACACCGCTGCCGAACTGATACTTGCCGGTGATGCGGTAGCCACCCTCAACAGGCTTCGCGATGCCGGACGGTCCAGCGAAGCCGGACGTCAGTGCGCGCAGGTCGGAGTCGACGAAGAGCTCGCGCACGGCGTCGTCACCCAGACCGACGCTCGAGTAGCCGTTGAAGCCTGCGAGCGTCATGTAGGACCATCCGGTCGAGGCGTCCTGGCTCGCCATCTCCTCGAAGACCTCGAAACGCTTGAGCATCGTCGCGTCCTCGCCGCCGAGCTCCGTCGGCACGCAGAACCAGAAGAGCTCCACATCGTGCAAGGCGTCGATGACCTTCTGGCTGATCCGGCCCTCGGCCTGCGTGGTCGCCGCCTCTGCCTGGACGAGACCCGCCATCGACCTGGCGCGCTCGAGGGGGTCGGTGAGCTGGGTGCCGGCCGGAGAGGCGGCGTTGAGAACACTGGACATGGTTGCTCCATTTCGACTGGTGATTGCGTTCGACTGGTGATTGCGGCGGCGAGCTCGCTGGTGCTTGCGACCCGCCGCGCTTGCGAGTGACGGTGCTCACATCGACCATCGCATACGACCGAAGGTAGGTCAATAACTCTGTCGACAATGGTCGACATCGGTCAACATGCTGGTCGGATAGTTCACTGGCAACGCTCAGACCCCGGCAACGCCGAGGAAAGCCTCGACCACACGTGGGTCTGACGCCACCTCGGCTGCCGAGCCTGTGAGCTTCACCGATCCTTGGTCCAAGACGTAGGCGCGATGGGCGACACCGAACGCCGCGTGGGCATTCTGCTCGACCATCAGGATCGCGATCCCCTCGCTCGCGATGCGCGCGATGGCAGCAATGACCTGGTCGACCAGCGCCGGCGCAAGACCCATCGACGGCTCGTCGATCAACAGGATGTGGGGCTTGCCCATCAGCGCACGACCGAAGGCGAGCATCTGCTGCTCGCCACCGCTGAGCAGACCGGCCGCACCGTCGCGACGCTCCCTCAGGATGGGAAACATCGCGAAGACCTTGTCGAGGTCCTCAGCGATCTCGTGCTTGCCCCTGCGCGCATAGGCACCCACCATCAGGTTCTCCTCGACGGTGAGAGGTGCGAATATCCGACGACCCTCCGGCACCTGCACGAGACCCCGGCGGGCAATCTTGTGCGGGGCTGTGCCGGAGATGACCTTCCCCTCGAACTCGACCGTTCCGGATTTGAGCGGGACGATCCCACTGATGGCTCCCATCAGTGAGCTCTTGCCGGCGCCGTTGGGTCCGACCACGACCACGACCTCGCCCTCGTCGACGGTCAGGTCGACGTCGCGTACAGCCTGGACGCGACCGTACCGCACGTTTGCTCCATGAATCTCAAGCGTGGCCATGTCCATCTCCTAGGTAGGCGCGCTGCACCTCAGGCAGTCGGGCGGTCGCGTGCGGCTCTCCCTCGGCCAGCAGCCGCCCGAAGTTGAGGACCACCAAATGGTCCGCGAGGTCGAG
>NZ_JACMOM010000303.1 GCF_014378035.1 Aeromicrobium sp.
CACTTTGGAACTGATGTCCCACAGAAGCCCGTCGGTGCTCTTCCGGGCGCTAGCGGTCGATGTCTCCAGGGCTCCCAGGGTCGCCTGCGCACCCTCTTGATCGCCGGTCACGATCTGGCTCTGAAGCAGCGCGGACTGCGTGGCTGCGGTGCGGAGGTGGGAGCTCGCACTCGACGCCTGCAGGGCGAACACGATGCCGAGCAGGACCACGACGCCCACCCCGCTTGCGATCGCGGAGCGCTTGTCCTTGACCGTGAACATCGGGACGCCCCTGCGACGCCGCGCCTTCAGCCGTCTGATCCACGCGGCCGGCCTCTTGATCAATGTCGTGCTCATCGGTCACCTTGCGTGTTCGGCGACCGTGAAATGTTCGGCACGTGCGCCCCGAACCTGGTGTGTATCAGGGCCTCAGTGAATGGGGTTGCGCTTGCGCGATGCGTACGTGACTCCACCGCCGACGACCAACAGGACGCCGCCGATCAGGAGGAGGTAAATGCTCGAGCCGCCGGTGTGGGGCAGGACGCCGGTGGCGTCCGGGGCCGTGTCAGCCAGATCGGCCGGGGCGACCGAGGGGGTGGGTTTCGGTGTCGTGACCGGGTACGGAGCATCGGCTGCGTGTGCCACACCCGCGCCGAAGGTCAGGAAGACCCCCATGAGGACCGCTGCCACAGCAAGTCGAAAGTTGTTCATTCCGCACTCCCAAAGTCTTCCGCGTAGTACTACTGATGGCACGACACGGCCAACCGCTCCGGAATCGTCAAACAAGTTTCAGCAAGGACAACGAGCACCCACGAGGTTGGTTACGAGAATGTGGTCGTCCACGATCGAGGCTCCGGGGCACGACGAAGTGCTCAGGCCCTCTGACGAGGGCGGCTGACGTTGCCGTCAGCGCTTGCAGGCGTTGGCGATGGACAGGTTGTTCGGGGTCTTGCTCACCGTCGGCGTCACTGAGAGGACGGGATTGCGGGGCTGGTGCTGGCCCGTCAGGAGGATCGTCCTGATCGTGACTGTCTGCCCGGGCTTGAGCCGGACCGGAACGATCGTCACGTTGCGCTTCTTGTGCACCGCACTGAGCACGGTCTGCAGCTCGTCATCGACTGACACCTCGTTGACCAGACCGCCGTACGGCGCGTAGATGCGCACGTTGAGACGCATGGCGCCGTTCTCGGCACCGCTCGACGGGCCCAGAATTGTCTTGGGCAGGCCCTTCGCCCCCTTGGGGACCGTCGAGGTGAGGACCGTCGTGACGCTGAGCGTCTGCACCTTGTCCGTCGTGCAGGACTCGCTGTGCATCGTCGTCTTGTGCTTGAGGTAGTACTCGAGCTTGGTCGCCGTGGAATCGTTGAGGTAGACACCCACATGCGGGGTGGACCCCGAGTCTGAGGGCAGGCCACCGGCTATGCGCGTGCGCGCGAGGACTTTCTGCTCGGCCGGGTCGTGCGACCAGATCAGCATTCGATTTTCCTCTGTCGCCTTCGACATCTGCGTCAAGACCGACTGCGGCTCGCCCTTGCCAGAGGCGACCGCCTTGAAGACCCGCGCAGCCGCGTCAGCGAAGAACGCATCCTGCGCGGTGTTGTCGTCCGGGAATTTGAGGTAGACCCTGTTGAGCAGGACATCAACCGCGTTCTTGCTGGTGAGCGGGCCGCCTTTCGCGAGCTTGACCGGCCCGGTGGCCTTGAGGATGTACGACAGCGCGATCGGGTCGACCGAGATGACGCCGTCCACCGTCTTGTCGAACCTCTTCTTGTACATCGCCCGCATGATCTGTCCGGTTCGTGGGAAATCCGGGGTGAAGTTGGTGTCCGACCAGAAAGACGCCATCAGCGTCGTGTAGAGATTGTTCTCGTCCTTCGTGAGCTTGACAGCAGGTTTGTCGAAATAGCCGAAATCAGATCCGGCACCTTGGTCGGTCAGGCCGATCTTGCCGTTCTCGGCCTTGACCACAGCGAAGGCGCCCGGCAGCCCGCCGGTCGAGCGCACCTCGGCGTTGTTCTGCACGACCAAGAGGTAGGAGCGTGAATCGCTCCCTCCGAGCATGCCGGGCATGATCTGCGCTGCCGTCGCCCCGGAGGACGCGGCGCGCTGCGCCGTGGCGAGCTTTGCCTTCAGATCTTGCACGGGTGCTTTGAGGGGGCCCACCACGTCATCCGCGCTGACTGCGGCCAGCTCTTTCTTGCTGGCGCTGAGCGAGCGGTCTGCTGTGATGATGGCTGGAGCCAGGTCCGCTATGGCCTTGATGTTGATCCGGCCATCCCGGGGACTGAACGCTCGCGAGTCGATCGAGTCTGCTGCATCGACGATCGGCTGCAGACCAGCCAGCGAAAGGTCGTGCAGGACCCGGGAGATCGTCTGAACTGCTGCGACGCTGTCCCCCAACAGCGGCGCATGCCCACCCAGGTCCCACAAGGGACCGTCGGTGTGCGACTGGGCCGCCTTGGTCGACGCCTGGAGGCGGCGCAGGGTGCCCTGTGCTGAGTCCACGTCACCAACCGACACCTGCGCCTGCAGCTGCTTGGCCTCCGACGCGGCGACCTGAAGAGCATCTTTCGCCTTCACCGCCTGATAGCCGAACACCCCGAGCACGCACAGGATCAGGAGGCTTACGCTTCCCAGAGCCAACAGCACCGGACGACGAGAGGTGCTGATGCGGTCATAGATCCGGTCGGGGATGGGGTCATGTCGACCCGACCCGCGCCTACGTCGACTGGCCATGCACGTCATTCCTCGCGATGTCGGTAGGACTCGTCAGCGCGCAGTTGCGGAGGCGCAGACGAACGGTGTCCGGCCCCGTTGGACAACGGGACCGGACACCGGTGTGTGGCAAGTGGTGATCAGGCCTAGACCCTGCGACGGCGTGCGGGGATCGTCACGGCCGCACCTCCGACAACGAGAGCACCGCCGACCCAGAGGAGCTGAGCATTCGAGCCACCCGTGCCGGGCAACGCGCCGCTCTCGTTGGCGGCGTTGTCGCCAGCGTCGCCAGCGGGGAGGACAGTGATCGTCACCGTACGCGTTGCGGTCTGGGTCGCGGCGGGCGTCACCACGGTGGACGCTGAGTCAGCCGGAGCGGAGATTGGCTTGGTGTCGTCGTACTGGCAACGCACGACGAGCTCGTAGTCAGTCCGCTTGTCGACTTGCGGCGCCGTGAAGGTCGCGCTGGCGTCGTTGCCGCTGTCCTCTTCGACCGCGCCGTTGAAGCTGATGGCCCAGGCGCAGTCGGCGTTGGAAGGC
>NZ_JACMOM010000304.1 GCF_014378035.1 Aeromicrobium sp.
AGCTTGTCGGGCCGATTGAGGGTCACATAGGCGATGGGGCCGTCGATCTCGGTGAGAACACGAGGAGATTCGATCATCCGCCCAGATTACCGGGCCCAAACGACGTCGATCAGCCGACGAGTGCCCTGATTTGCTCGATCGTGGACTGAAGGGAAGCGCTGGCCTTCAGTGTTTGGTGACCATCGTGGTGCGGCCACCCCGGCCCGCCGAGCACCATCGTGGTGGGTGGCCCGACGGACTCGACCACCTGCCAGAGGCGGTCGTCGTCAGTACGCGGCAGGGATGCCCAAATGAAGATGACGGTGGGTCGCAGTGTCGCCGCCATGTTGGCCAGCGCTTCGGCGGGGATCCGCGCTCCCAGCAGGTGACACGCGAGGCCAGCCTCGGCGAGCGCGCACTCCAGGGCAAGGAGGGGAAGCGAATGCATGTCGTCCTCTGCACTCGCCAGAACGATGCTGGCTCCGCCAAGGTCAATCGTGGCGAACGACCGGGTGTGCGCGCGAATCTCTGCCACCAGACATTCACTGGTGAGGTGCTCGGCCTCGATTCCCATTTCCCCCCTCGACCAGTCGTCGCCGATGCGGACGAGTGCCGGGACGATCATCCCGGTCCACGCCTCGATGACCCCATCGCGCCGCAACACGCCGGCGACAAGATTGCGGATGCGCGCCGAGTCGTAAGCTCTCGCCGCTTGAAGCAGGGCGTCGGCGATATCCTCATGGCTGAGGTCGGCTCCCACATCGACGAAGTCGTCGGTGGCCAGCGCGGAGGCCAGCCCGTCGGCGTCGAGTCCGTGCGCCACCCGTGCCGCCTCCATCGGAGGTGCGCCGCGACCGATCAGTCGCTGCATCAGCGTGACGCGCTCGATGTCCGCCTCGGAGTACCGGCGGTGCCCGCCCGCTGTGCGGTGCGTGGGTCCGACGTCGTATCGACGCTCCCACGTACGGAGCGTCGAGGCCGCGACATCGAGGCGTGAGGCCACGGATCCGACGCCCCAGAACATCGCTTCGGCGTGGGCTTCCGTCGACTGGACGGCAGACGCCTCGGGCGGTCCAGGCGGACTGGACGGACTGGACGAACCAGCCTCGTCTTGGTTAGGCGACGACATCGTCATAGTCTAGAACTTGTTCACCATCTTGCGCGATGAACAAGTTATGAGTAGGTTCTGAATAGATCTTCTTCTAGGGTTTGTCCACTGGGTTTTGGGGAAAGGTAAGAACATGGTCAACGTCAAGCGACTCCCGGTTCCGCTCATCGAGCATTACGAGTGGCAGTACGACGGCGCGTGCATGGGAGTCGACAGCGAGGTCTTCTTCTCGCCCGAAGCGGAGCGTGGTGCCAAACGGGCACGGCGCGAAGAAAGAGCCAAGGCCTTGTGCCGCACATGTCCGGTCATCGACAAGTGTCGCGAGCATGCGCTCGCGGTTCGTGAGCCGTATGGCGTCTGGGGCGGACTGTCCGAGACGGAGCGTGCTCAGATGACACGCCACAGCATTGCCAGCTAGCAACATGTCTGCCGACATCTTGACAAAGGTTAGATGAACTCATGGTCGCCACCCGCACACCCAGCACGTCGGCGAAGATTCTTTATCGTCCCGTCGGTCTCGTCAGCTCGATCGTCGGTGGGCTCCTGGCCAGCCTCCTCTTCAAACAGGTATGGAAGCGGGTGCGAGCTGGAGAGCACGGCGACCCTCCCGGCCCTTTGCAGTCCGAATACGGCTTCAAGGAGATCATGCTGGCCGCTGTGCTCCAGGGCGCCATCTACGCAGCGGTCAAAGCGGTGATCCAGCGTCAGGGCGCCAAGGGATTCGAGCGTGCGACCGGGGAATGGCCCGGTTCCTGAGCCAAGCGCACATGAGGAGACCCCCGGGCTCACCGCCCGGGGGTCTTGTCGTGCTGCTGATCCTGCCCTGTGCTACCTCGGTGCGCGAGGGGGGATTTGAACCCCCACGCCCTTGCGGACACTGGCACCTGAAGCCAGCGCGTCTACCATTCCGCCACTCGCGCATCCGGCCCATGACAACCAACATCAGGACCGAGGACCGAGTCTAACAGGCCCGTACAGGTGCGATTTCTCACTCCTGCCGTGCCGGACGACTGACCTCTTCGACCTCTCCCGTTACCATCGCATGGAACAACCGGCAGGATTCAGACGACGAAAGGGGCGCCAGCCGATGGTGGGGGTGCTGCAGCGATTCGAGCAACGCCTCGAGGGTGCCGTGACCGGTGCCTTCGCGCGCGCCTTTCGTAGCGCCGTCCAGCCTGTCGAGATCGCGGCTGCCCTGCAGCGCGAGGTCGACAACTCTGCCCACATCTTGTCGCGGGAGCGAATGCTCGTGCCCAACGACTTCACAGTTGAGCTGTCGCCTCCTGACTTCGACCGCCTCACGCCCTTCAGCGGCACGCTCGCCGACGAACTCGCCACACTCGTCAGGGAACACGTCGAGGAGCAGCGTTACACGATGCCCGGCACGCTCGCGATCCAGTTCAAGAAGACCGGCGAGCTGAGCACTGGACGCTTCCGGGTGCGCAGCCGCACCAATGCCTCGGTCACCCCGGTCGCGGGCCAGCGCATGACCGACACCGCGGTGCGCGCCTCGGGCGTGGTCATCGAGGTCAATGGCATGAAGCATCCGCTGTCACCTCCCGGCGTGGTCATCGGCAGGGGCAACGAGGCCGACCTGAAGATCGACGATCCAGGCATCTCGCGACGGCACGCCCAGATCAAGGTCAACCAGGACGACGGGCACACGACGGTGACGATCGTCGACCTCGAGTCGACCAACGGTGTCATTCTCAATGGCCGCAAGGTTTCCAGCGGGGTCGTCGCCGACGGCGCGGAGATCCGGCTCGGCAACACGGTGATCGTCATTCGCATGACAGAGGTGGTGTAGATGTCAGAGCTGACCCTCACGCTGATCAAGCTGGGATTTCTTGCTGTGCTGTGGCTGTTCGTCCTGTCCGCGGTCTCTGTCATCCGCTCCGACATCTTCGGCACCAAGGCGCCCGCAGCCCCCCGGCAGGTCAAGCAGAGCAAGCAGAAGGCGCCCTCCAAGTCGCGCAGGGCGCCGCGCGGTGTGGCCACCAAGCTCCAGGTCGTGTCCGGCCCCAACGCTGGTCAGAGCGTGCCGCTCGGTGACAAGCCGATCCTGCTCGGCCGAGGCACCGATGCCGCGATCCGGCTCGACGACGACTACGTCTCGACCCGGCATGCCCGGTTCGCCACCAACGGCGAGCAGTGGTTCGTCGAAGACCTCGGCTCGACGAACGGCACCTACCTCGGCAGCCAGCGCATCACCTCGCCTGTGCCGATCGGCCTCGGCATCGCCGTTCGGCTCGGCAAGACCATCGTCGAGCTGCAGAAATAGTCGATGACGGCCCTCAGCTATCGCTATGTCGCGCTCACCGACACCGGTCTGCGCAGATCCACCAACCAGGATTCCGGCTACGCCAGCAACCGCCTGCTCGTCATTGCTGACGGCATGGGCGGCGCCGCCGCGGGCGACCTCGCGTCATCGGAGACGATGCACATCATCCGCCAGCTCGATCGCGAGCTCGACGTCGATGCGATGGGGGCGCTCGGGCAGGCCGTCATCAGCGCCAACACGCGCCTCGGTGAGCTGATCGCCGACGACCCGGCCGTCGAGGGCATGGGCACGACGCTCGACGCCCTGCTGTGGGACGGCGAGAAGTTCGCCGTCGCGCACCTTGGCGACTCGCGGGTCTACCGGCTGCGCGAGCGCTCGCTGACGCAGATCAGCACCGACCACACCTTCGTCCAGAGCCTCGTCGACGAGGGCAAGATCACCCGCGACGAAGCACGCGTGCACCCGCACCGCTCGCTGCTGCTCCGCGCCCTGCTCGGACGCGATGACAACGAGGCGGACCTGAGCTGGCTGCAGCCCATGCTCGGCGACCGCTACCTGCTGTGCAGCGACGGCCTCACCGACATGATCAACGACGACGTCATCGCTCGGGCCCTCGCGTCGGAGACGATCGACATGGCGGCGACCGAGCTCGTGCGCCTGGCCCTCGAGGCAGGTGGGTACGACAACGTGACGGTCGTGGTCGCTGAGTTCGTCGAGAAGTCTGCCGAGCCCGACCCGCACCTCTCCTCGGCCGACGGCCAGCCGCAGCTCGTGGGCGCCGCGGCGAGCCAGGCTCGTCCGCGCACCGGCACTGGTTCGGGCGGCACATCAACGGCACCGACGCCGTTCGACCCCGAAGAACTGCGCTACGCCCCGCGTCCGCCGAGCCGGCTGCGCTGGCTCCGCTGGGCCGTTGTCCTGGTGGTCCTCGGCGCGATCCTGGGTGTCTCCGGCGCCGCCGCCTACTCGTGGTCGCAGCGGCAATTCTTCGTCGCCGCGCAAGACGGCAAAGTCACGGTGTTCCGCGGCGTCCGTGCCGACATCCCTGGCATGACGCTGCAGCACGTCGAGCAGATGACCAACGTCGAGCTGACCACCCTTCCGGCCTTTCGGCGCAAGCAGGTCGAGGACGGCATCGAGGCGCCGAGCAAGGCTGACGCGTTGAAGACCGTGGAGCAGCTCGACGAGTTCGCCGTCAAGCCCAATCCCACGCCGACACCGACACCGAATCCCACGCCGACAAAGCCCAGCGCATCCCCGACCAAGACGAAGGCGACGGTGTCCACCGCGGTGGAAACGGAGGCGACATGGCGTCGATGACCACTCCGGCGTGGGTTCCCCGCAAGCGCCGAGGAGCCGAGTTCTTCCTGACAGTGCTGGCGGTCTTCATCGGTATCGCTGCCTACGCGTCAGTCGGCCTCGGCGCCGAGGGCCGCATTCCTGCCGACACCTACAAGCTCGGCGGAGCACTGATCCTGCTCGCCGTCGCCACCCACGTCATCGTGCGCCGAGTTGCCCCCTATGCCGACCCGGTGCTGTTGCCACTCGTCATCGCCCTCAACGGCCTCGGCCTCGCGATGATCTACCGCATCGACCTCGCTTGCGCGCCCGGCGGTTGCGGCAACTACGCGGCCCACGCCAACGCGCAGCTGATGTGGACCGCGATCGGCATCGTGTCCTTCGCAACGATCCTCGTGTTGGTACGGGACCACCGCCGCCTGCAGACTCTTACCTACACGTTCGGCGCCGCGACGATCGGGCTGCTCATCCTGCCCCTCATCCCCGGCCTGGGCCGCACGATCAACGGCTCCCGTATCTGGATCGGCCTCGGCCCGTTCAGCTTCCAGCCCGGCGAAGCCGCGAAGGTGTGCCTCGCGATCTTCTTTGCCGGCTACCTCGTCGTCAAGCGTGACGCACTCGCGCTCGCCGGCCGACGCTTCCTCGGTATCGACCTGCCCCGCGGCCGCGACCTCGGGCCCATCCTCGCCGGCTGGCTGATCAGCGTGGGCATCCTCGTCTTCCAGAAGGACCTGGGCTCCTCACTGCTGTTCTTCGGCCTATTCGTCGTGATGCTCTACGTCGCCACAGAACGACCCGGCTGGCTCATCGTCGGAGCCGTGCTGTTCGCGGCGGGCTCCTACTTCGGCTACCTCTCGTTCGGCCACGTGCGGGTTCGCTTCGATGCCTGGCTCGACCCTTTCAACGACCCGGGCGCCTACCAGATCGTGACGGGCCTGTTCGGGCTCGCGCACGGGGGTGTGCTCGGCAAGGGCCTGGGGCAGGGCAGTCCTCAGCTCACGCCGTTCTCGTTCTCCGACTTCATCGCATCCTCGATGGGTGAAGAGCTCGGGCTGACGGGCCTGATGGCGATCATCGTGATCTACGGGCTCATCGTCGAGCGCGGCATGCGCATCGCGCTCACCTGCCGCGACGCCTTCGGCAAGCTGCTGGCAGTCGGTCTCGCGTTCTCGTTCGCCCTCCAGGTGTTCGTCGTCATCGGCGGCGTCACCCGCCTCATCCCCCTGACGGGACTGACCACACCGTTCATGGCTCAAGGAGGCTCGTCCGTCGTGATGAACTGGGCCATCGTCGGCCTCCTCCTGCGCATCAGCGACCAGACCAGGCGCCCCGCCCCCGAGATCTCCACATTCGACAGCAACGAGGAGACCCAGGTGGTGAAGCTCTCATGAACCGTCCGATCCGCAACCTCGCCGTCGCCTGCCTCGTCATGTTCCTGGCGCTGCTGGTGAACATCAACTACGTGCAGTTCGTGCAGGCCGACAGCCTCAATGCCAAGAACGGCAACAAGCGCGTCATCAACGAGGAGTTCGCCCGTGACCGCGGAGCGATCCTCGTCGGCGGGGACCCCATCGCCGAAAGTGTCAAGAGCAAGGACCAGTACAAGTTCCAGCGCCGATACCCCGACGGCGCCCTGTATGCACCACTCACCGGCTACTTCTCCTACGTCTTCGGACGCGGCGGGCTCGAGAACTCGCAGAACCGCGTGCTGTCCGGCAGCGACAACCGGCTCTTCGTCAACCGGGTCGTCGACCTGGTGTCGAACAAGCAGCCCAAGGGTGGCAGCGTCGAGCTGACCGTCGACCCGCTCGCGCAGAAGGCCGCCGCCGAGGGGCTCGGGCGGCTCGGCAAGAACACCAAGGGTGCGGTCGTGGCCATGGACCCGACCACCGGAGCGGTCCTGGCGATGGTGAGCCAGCCGTCGTACAACCCCAACAAGCTCGCCAGCCACGACTTCAACGCTGTGCAGAAGTCCTGGGACACGCTGACCACTGACAACGATCAGCCGATGACCAATCGCGGCACCCAGCAGATCCTGCCGCCCGGGTCGACCTTCAAGCTCGTCACCGCCGCCGCCGCTCTACAGGACCTCAAGATCGACCCGAAGGACAAGATCAAGGCCGGCGCGACACTGCGGTTCCCGGGCATCCAGTACACGCTCCCCAACGAGAACGGCGGCAACTGCGGCGGCAACCGCATTACCTTCGAGCAGGCACTCAACGTCTCGTGCAACGTCGCCTTCGGTGCCCTCGCCGGGCGCATCGGACAGGACAAGCTCGCCGCGCAGGCGGCCAAGTTCGGCTTCGGCAGCGACCCTCTCGACGGGCTGGCGGGCAACGCCAGCCGTTTCACCTCGGGCGACAACAAGCTCGAGGCGCCTCAGCTCGCCCAGTCCGGCATCGGTCAGTTCGAGGTCGCGGCCACACCCCTGCAGATGGCCATGGTCGCCTCCGGCATCGCCAACGACGGCGTCGTGATGTCGCCCTACGTGGTCAAGACGGTCCGGTCGCCCAACCTGCGGGTGCTCGACGAGACTCAGCCCAAACGCCTCAGCCAGGCGATGACGTCGTCCAGCTCGGCCAAGCTGCGGCAGATGATGATCAGCACCGTCGACCGAGGCACCGCCACCTCCGCCCAGATCCCCGGCGTCGAGGTCGGTGCCAAGACCGGCACCGCCCAGTCGACGAAGGACCGCCCGCCGTACGCGTGGTTCGTCTCGTTCGCCCCCTCCAACAACCCCAAGGTCGCCGTCGCTGTGCTCGTCGAGTCGAGTGACACCGCACGTGACGAGACCGCCGGCGGACGCCTTGCCGGACCCATCGCGCGCTCCGTCATGGAAGCGGTGCTGGGCAAATGACAGTCCTCTACCGGCTCGACGCTCGCATCCACCCGCTTCCTGCATCAACCCCTTTGGGAGACTGACACCATGACCGAATCCGGCGACGAGACCATCCGCCTCGGCGACCGCTACGAGCTCGGCGGTCTGCTCGGGCGCGGTGGCATGGCTGACGTCCGTGTCGGTCGTGACCTGCGGCTCGGCCGCACCGTGGCAGTCAAGCAGCTGCGATCCGACCTGTCGGCAGACGACACCTTCCAGGCCCGGTTCCGCCGGGAGGCCCAGTCTTCGGCCGCGCTCAACCACCCCTCGATCGTGGCGGTCTACGACACCGGTGAGTCGATCGACAAGCACGGGTCGCACGTGCCGTACATCGTGATGGAGTACGTCGAGGGGCAGACCCTGCGCGACATCCTGCGAGGCGCCGAGAACGGCCGCAAGATCCTGCCAGAACGAGCCCTCTCCATCACCGCGGACGTCCTGAGCGCGCTCGACTACAGCCACCGTTCCGGCATCATCCACCGCGACATCAAGCCCGCCAACGTCATGCTGACACCGTCGGGTCAGGTCAAGGTCATGGACTTCGGCATCGCCCGCGCCATCGCCGACACCTCGTCGGCCATGACGGCGACCGCAGCCGTCATCGGCACTGCTCAGTACCTCTCGCCGGAGCAGGCTCGCGGAGAGACCGTCGATGCCCGCAGCGACATCTACTCGACCGGTTGCCTGCTGTACGAGCTGCTCACGGGACGGCCGCCCTTCATCGGCGACAGCCCGGTGTCCGTGGCCTATCAGCACGTGCGCGAAGAGGCCCGTCCTCCGTCGCAGCTGAACCCCGATGTCAGCGAGACGATCGACCGCATCGTGGCCAAGTCGCTCGCCAAGCGCGTCGAGGACCGTTATCAGAGCGCGTCCGACATGCGCAAAGACATCGAACGGGCCATCGCCGGCCATCAGGTCGACGCACCGATGGCAGCCACAGCGGTAGGTGCCGCCGCGACGTCGATCACCCCCGCCGTGGCCGCCGTGCCTGTTGCGGGTGGCGCGCGCCGGGCCGTGCCTGACGAGGATGAGGACGAGGACAATTCCGCCGGCAACGGCAAGTGGTGGCTCATCGGCCTCATTGCCCTCTTGTTGCTGGGGGGTCTCGCATTCGGCATCTTCAAGGCGACCCAACCAGAGCCGACCACCCCACAGCGGGCCGTCACTGATGTCGCCGGCAAGGATGTCGAGACCGCCACCCGCGCGCTCGAGAACGCCGATTTCGTGGTGGGCAAGGTCACCAGGCAAACGAGCAGCGCCGTCGACAAGGACCTCGTCATCGAGACAAACCCGCCCGCAGGGGAGAGGGTCGACGTCGGCAAGTCCATCAACCTGATCGTGAGCGCCGGGCCCGAACAGGTGACGATGCCGGACGTCCGCGAGCTGCAGTTCGACGTCGCCAAGAGCCAGCTGCAGGATGGTGACGGCCAGTTCAAGGTCATCAAGAAGAACATCGACAACACAGCCGACAGGGGTGTCGTCATCAACAGCACGCCGCTCGTGGGACAACAGGTCGACGTCGGTAGCAAGGTCACGTTGTTCGTCTCGCGGGGTCAGGTCCGCGTGCCCAACCTCGTCGGGAAGGACATCAAGGACGCCAAGGACTCGCTCGACACGCTGGGGCTCAGGTACACGACCACCGACGAGCCGACTTCCACGGAGCCGAAGAACACGGTCACGGCGCAGTCGCTCGCTGACGGGACGATGGTGCCGCCGGGCACATCGATCGAGCTGACGGTCTCCACCAACCCGGGCACCCCTCCGCCGACAACTCCGACCACTGATCCGAACGCGACGGCCGACTTGGGCGGCGTGGGCTCCCCACCGGCCCCCTAGGCGCTAGCCGGTTGCGCGAGCGTACGTGAGGCCGACCGACCCCGCGTATGCCTTGGCCTTGACCAGGTCGAGGGTCTCGACCTTCAGGCCTACCTGGTACCGGGGGTCGCGGGAGTAGTTGGCGTAGGTGATGGTCTCCGGCGATGTCTGCAGCGAGGTATCCATGGCGGTCGTGTCACCGATCGCCTCGATGATGTAGGGCGGCGAGTACGGCACCCCATCGAGCACGACGGTGTTGCCGACGCACTTGATGCCGGTGGTGGAGATGAGCCGCTGCCCCTGCAGCGTCATGGCCTCCGCGCCCCCGGCCCACAACGCGTTGACGAAGGCCTGGATGTCCTGCTGGTGAACGACCAGCAGGTTGGGGTCGATGCCGGGTGCGTCAACCGACCGCGGCGCATCGGTGAGGGTGACCCGCATGCCGGGACCCTCGACCGACGTCAGACCGGTGGGCTTCTCCAATGACTTGACCCTCTCGAGGACGGCGTCGAGCGCACTTCCGGAGCCGCTCGAGGACAAGGCGTCAATGTCGGAACGGAGCTCGCGCGCGTCTTTGCGTCGGTCGTCGATTCGACGCGACCGCTCCTGCAGCAGTGACGCCGCATCCCCACCCGCCGGTCGAAGATCTGCACCGCCCGAGCTGACGGACGCGGCGACGAACAGGAAGCCCGTCAGAGCGAAGATGCCGAGCACCGCGACAGGCCACCGCTGGCGCGCGTGCGTCCGGGTCTTGGGCATGCCGATCTCCCTGTTTGCGGTGTCGGCGACTAGGCTAGCCGAGAGCATCAACCGATGCGGCCGAGCGCCGCACCCAACCTCGGAGACGTCGTGGCAAGAGAAAAAACCTCGAAAGCACCCAAGCCCCAGAGGGTCGGCAACCGCTGGGCCGGTCCGGCCATGGTCTCCTCAGCGGTCTTCGGCCTCATCTGGATCGTCACGTTCTACGTCCTCAACGGCTCCACCATCGATTACCCGTCGTTCCTGCAGTGGTACCAGGACCTCGCGAGCTGGAACCTCGTCATCGGCATGGGCTTCATCGTGGCGGCCTTCGGCTTCGCCATGAAGTGGGAGTGACCTCACCCCGTTGACCACTGATCGTTGTCCACACCTCTGTACACAGCTGTTGATAATGACACCGGTGTAACTCAAGGTCGTGGACTAGCCCGTCAGCAGCGATGTGCGCACCACAACGGTGGCCACGACGGCGACCCACATCAGGGAGAATGCCAACACCTGCACGACCTGTTTGCGCTCGCGCGGTGCGTAGGCGACAGCAGCGCCCAAGACCAGGCCCGAGACGAACCCGCCGAGGTGACCCTGCCAGCTGATATTGCCCTGTGTGCTGATGACGGCATTGATCGCGAGGAGCACGAGCAGTTGTCGGACGTCTTGCTTTGCCCGCAGCAGCAGGATCAACGCCATGCCGAACAGGCCGAACACCGCACCGGAGGCGCCGATCGTCGGGACGGACGGCACCTCGAGGACGTAGACGAAGACCGACGACACGATGGCCATCGTGATGTACGCCGCGACGAATCGGACGATGCCCAGCGCGCGCTCGACGAACGGCCCAAACAGGTAGAGCGCATACATGTTGAACGCGATGTGCAACACGCTGCCGTGCAGGAATGCCGCGGTCAGAAGCCGCCAGTAGTCACCGTCGGCGACAGCGTACGACTGCATGGCGCCGTGCTGGTAGATCGCGCCGCTCCGGTCGCCTGTGGCGAGCTGCAGCACGAACGCGGCCACATTGACCCCGATCAGCGTCATCGAGACGACGCCATCGCGCTGCGACACCTTCCCGCCAGCCATCGTGCGTGCCGAGCGCACGCTCTTCGTGCCCTCGGTCACGCACGTCGGGCACTGGAAGCCCACTGACGCGTCGCGCATGCAGTCCGGACAGATCAGCCGCTCACACCGCTGGCACGAGATGTATGCCTCGCGGTCGGGGTGCCGGTAGCACCGATAGGCCGATGCCGGAAGATTCACGTCTCCGTGCGCTCGATCGACAGCTTCTCGATGACCACGGGCTCGGCCGGTCGGTCGAAACGGTCGGTGCTCACCTTGCCGATGGCGTCGATGACAGCTTTGCTGTCGGCATCGGTGACCTCACCGAAGATGGTGTGCTTCCGATTGAGCCAGTCGGTCGGAATCAGCGTGATGAAGAACTGCGACCCGTTGGTGCCCGGTCCGGCGTTGGCCATGGCCAGGAGGTAAGGCTTGTCGAAGCGCAGATCCGGGTGGAACTCGTCTTCGAAGTTGTAGCCGGGTCCACCCGTGCCGGTACCGAGCGGGTCGCCACCCTGCAGCATGAAGTTTGGGATGATGCGGTGGAACACGAGGCCGTCGTAGAACGGCGCGTTGGAGATCTGACCGGTTGCCGGGTCGATCCAGTCCTTCGTGCCCTCGGCCAGCCCGACGAAGTTCTCGACGGTCTTGGGCGCATGGTCGGGGAAGAGCTCCACGGCAATGGTGCCGTGGTTGGTGGTGAATGTTGCGATCAGCTGCGAAGCCACAGGGGGATCCTTTCAGTGTGCTTCCCT
>NZ_JACMOM010000305.1 GCF_014378035.1 Aeromicrobium sp.
CTTGGAAGGCATCTTCGGGGCGAGGGACGTCTGGAGCACCTGTAACGCTTCCAGGACGGGCAGGACGCTGAGTTCGGGACGGTTCATGACCGTCCCTCTACCGTCTCTCACCCCCGGCTGTCAACCCCTAAACCGGGTAGGCTGTTACAGAGTTTCTGGGGGTCGAAGTTCATCTCTCGCCTTCGCTATCGCTCAGTGGTCATGTCGCTCTTGTTCGCTGTGGTTGAGATTCGTGGTCTGTCCCCTATTACTGCACGTCGATACCGCATCGTTTGTCATTTCCGTCGTTTATCACATCACAAGTCGTTTAAATCGCTGCCGGCTATGGTTCTGTGTACATGGGCGTGGTGGTGAAGTTTTGAATCGGGTGATTTGGAACATTTGCTTCCGTGACATTCGCCCAGTTCGGCGCTTCATCAGGCCCGGTCGCGTTCAGCTTCTGCAGATAAGCATCCAATTGATCTGCGAGCGTCTTATCGGACTTCGGGTCGAAGAAATTGATTGCGAAATCTGCGCCGAATTTGTCGCTGGGCAGGTCCTCGTACGAATAGGCAGATAGTTTCTGCTGCCCCTTAGATTCGTCGTCCATATACTCCTGAATGCGCCCTTCCTGGACGGTGGCTTGAAGAGCCAGGTCGCGAGCAGACTCATCACGCCACGTCTTGAAGTCGACGTGCGGACCGAAACGGTTCATCACAAAGATCTTGGCGCGGTTCGCCTGGGTATCCAGCTCATCACGATACTTGTCGAGGTTATCTCTCGCGCGTCCCGCATAGAAGAGGAAGTGAACCATATCGATCCACCCTCCCTTCTTCGTATAGATGTAGCGCTTGGACTCGCCGGTCGGAGTCTTGTCGTCCGGCCTTTGCATCCAGCTGGTTTTCCCAGTGGGCTTCTGCGAAAGCAAGAAGCCGTTCGATTCACCGTATTTCCGCAGCATCTTGTCTGCTTCTTCGCCTTTGGTAGTGCCGCCGCGGTCGTAAAGCCGGCCCTTGACATCGAGCTTGCGTTCGAAGGCCGTTTTCCACGCAGCAGCGGTGGTGGCCTCGACCCTGACGGGTGACAGCCCGGACAAATCGACCGAAACGGTGGGCCTGCCCTCAACATAGGCATACAGGTTCACTTCGACGATGGCCGGTGCCATTCGGTCCGTAATTTTTGCATTGGGATCGTCGTCGCTGCCGTGATCAACGGCGCTTTTGGAACCGATCGCTAGATCCTGCCAGATCGGGTCAGAAGCTGTCCAACGTCCAAGCCAAGGCGCGTAGTACCTCGCCCCATGGTAATACAATCCACTTTCCTCATCTCTCTCCTTCCCCGTATATCGATAGCGCTTCGCCATTTCCGTCTGGCTGCGCACCGCCTGATAGGTCGAACTGCCATAGGGCGCGTATTCCTCGTAGGAGATGATCTGCGCCTGCTTATCGAGCTCCAGGCTGGCCGAGCCGAGGTGGTTGCTGAACTGGTAGCGGATCAATTGGCGAGGCGCTTGGTCTGTGCCCGCCGTGTCGATCGTGAGCGTCTCCACCAAGGCGATGCGCTGCTTGTCATCCATCACGTGGAGCGTCTCTCGCTCCAGCGTGGCGGTGTTCTGGCTGATAGCGTTGCCGTGCCTGCGGAAAATCTCGAAACCGCCGAGGTAGATGCGCTCTTCAATGAGGCCTGGCATTTTTTTCCATACCTTGCGCACCCGCTGGCCCGAAGCGTCGTAGATATACCAGGCCGTACCTCCACCACCGAGATCCGTCTGGCGCAACTGATCTCTGTAGTCCCAGTGCATATTCGGTGCGCCTTGAGCGCTATCCAGATGCGGCATGCGGATCATGTTGCCGTGGGCGTCGTGCTGGTAAGGTGGCGGATTGGCGTCATCTGGGTTGAGCGTGGTGCGGGTGAGGCGGTTACTGGTCTTGAGCGGCGTGCCGATCCCGTCCTCGATCAGGCTGGGCTCCAGAAAGTCATAGGCGCGCGTCCAGCCTGGATGCGGCGGGTCGGTTCCCCGGTGCTGCATCTGCAGGAAGTTGCCGACGGCGTCATAGATGTAGCTCTCGACATACGTGCCCATGGCGTTGCCGTCCTTGGGAGCGAAGTGTCCGGCTGCATCGGCATTGAATATCCCTACGCGTCCAGCGTCGTTGTACGAATGGGCCACAGGCGCACCGCCCTGACCCAGATGCTCGCGGCCACTGGCCTGGATCAGTCGGTAGAGGGCATCGTAGGTGTAGTCGTTGCTCGGCTCGACGCGCTTATTCTTGAAGAAGATGGTCTGCTGTGCGTCGTCCTGGATGTGCGTGATGTTGCCGGCAGGGTCGTAGGTGTAGTGCAGGTTCTGCACCTGCTTGCCCGGCCAGTTGGGCACAGCAGGTTGTGGGTCGTCGTCGGGGAACGAGGTGGCTGAGCGCCGGGTGACGAGTTGCGTGAGCCGGAACGTGAGCGGATCGTAGCTGTAGAGCGTGCTGGCGCCGTTCTTGTAATCAATACGTTGACGCTGGCCCTTGGCGTCGTAGTCGACGTTGGCGACACCGACCAGTGACGGGGCTTCGCCAGCCGGATCCAGGAGGCCAGTGGGCTCAGCGGGGCGCTCCAGCCAGACGTCCACCCTTTCCAGCAGATTGGCTTCATTGAACACCGGCTGAATGACGTTGATCCTGTCAGGGTGCTGTGGGCGGATAACGCTGCTGTGCGGCGCAATGGATTGGACCGGGCGATTGAGTGCGTCGTAGCGGGTACTGCTCTCGAAGGACTCGGCGTCGAGCTGCGGCTCGGCAGGCAGCGACCAATCCGGGACCGATTTGTAGTCGCGGATGAGGCGGCGCGTGCCATGTAGCAGGTTGCCTTTGAAGTCGTAGGCTTCGGTGGGGTTGCTGTCGGCGTCGAGTCTGGCATTGGTGGCGATACCGGCGGAATCGAAGTGCCGGTAGATGCGGGTCCGCAGATTGAGGCGTTGCGCTTGTTCTTCCTGAGCTTCGGTCGGGTTGAGTGGCGGTTCGCCATACTCGGTCCTGTCAATCCAGATGTCGCGGTTCAGTGTGCGCGGATCGGACGCTGCGGTGGTACCACGGACGCTCTGTTGCACCGGTCGGCGCAGCGCGTCGTAGGCAGTGGTGAAGGTGTGGCCTCGGCTGTCCCAGGTGCGGATGGGCTTGCCGGTCACGTCACTGAGCATCCAGCGCGCGCCCGCCTCCATGCTGAGCTGGTGAATGCGGTTGCCGAGCGTGTCGTAGTCGTACTGCATGACGGTGCGCTGCTCACGTGCTCCCGTAGGGAGGTAGTTCAAGGGCAGCTGCCGTTCGTCGAGCACGGCACGCTGATTGCCTTCGATGTCCAATTTAACGCGGGTAGAGGAGCTCTCTTCGGTGCCGTCGAGCGCGTGTCCGTCGCAGACCACGCGGTTGCGCGCCGTCGTCAGGAACGGACGACCGAGGACGTCGAAGTGTGCGGTTATGGGCGTGTCGGCGTGCGCTTCGGCACGCACGGCGGCGTTGCGCTCGTCCGGCCCGAGGGCCCCACCGATGCGCTGCGCGTGCCAGGTCTGCCAGCCCACTCCTTGGCCCATAGCCTTGAAATACTCCCCGACATACCCCGCAATGTCAGGGTCGGTGTGAGGGTCGCCGGTCTGCGGTGGCCTCGTGTCACCCGGCGGGGCAGGGCGCGGCGCGCAGGTGTCGTTGACGTCGAAGGTGGTCTGCTGCCAGGGGTCGAAGACCACCTTCTCGTAGGTGTGGTTGGGGTGCAGGGTGGCCCCCACTCGTCCGACCGGGTCGTAGAACAACACCGGGCTGACGCCGACCTGCGCGCCGAACCTGAAGTGGTGGGTGTCATCGAAGAACGGCTCGTACTTCCGGACGGGCTGGCCTTTGTTGTTGTAAACCGTCCAGCCGCTGCCGACCCAGCGCGGGCTGACGACCGGGCCACCGTCTACCAGTGGCCCCGGCTCGGCCTGGATCTTCTTCTGGATCTCGCGGCCGAAGCCGTCGGAATAGGAAAAGGCGTGCTGAACCCTGGTCTGCTGCTGGTTCTCCAGGTCGACGGCGTGGGTCTCTCGCGCCAGGGTGTACACCACCGGCGGCTGCGGATCGGCCGTGGCCTTCGTGTTGTGGTAGGCGAACAGGTCGTAGATCAGCCGGGTGCTGGCCCGGCCCAGGACGGCGAGCGGATCGCTCAGTGGCTGCGCCAGATGGCCGAGGATCTGGTCGGCAGTCAGGTCGGGGTTCAGGCCCTCCAGGGAATCTCCCAGGGCTTCTTCGGGCTTACCCATCACCGCCGAGCCGACCACCATGCCCAGCGTGTCGAAAGCGACCTGAGACCGGTTGCGGTTGGGATCCATCACCCGCCAGGCCTGCAGGAGGCGGTAGTCATGGCCGGGTGTACGGGGATCGACTGTTCCGTCAAGCCGCCGTTCGCCAACGGTGACGGTGTTGCCCAGGGCGTCGCGGGTCTCGAGCGTCAACAGGTCGTAGTCGTCGAAGGTCACGACGCTCTCCGTGCTGACGGCGCCGGTGTGAAAGGGGGTCTGGCTGCGGCAGGGGAGGAAAAAATGCTTCCGGGCGTAGGCGAGTTCCTGCACGGCCGTATGGGTGCTGGTGGGCGAAAGCAGGGTCCGGCCCGAGGGGATCCACCAGGAGTCGCCGGGGTCTGCCGCGGGAAAGCGGCCGTCGGCCTTGAGGCTCCGCCCGGACACGTACCCGCCCTGATCCGCGCCCTGACCGCCCAGCACCGCGGCAACGTCTGGCATCAGGGCCTGGCCGTCGCGCACGAAGACCTGGTCGATCAGTCCGGGGGTGAAGGCCAATTTGTAGTTTTCGCCCGTCAGGGCCAGCGGTTCCAGGTGTGCGAGGAGCAGCAGGGCGCCCAGGTCATCCGCACGGTACAGCGTCCGCACTTGCTCGATCAGCCGCTTCTGTTTGACTCCCGGATCCGCGGAGCGTTCGTAGTCGATGAGAGCGGCCTGGTTCAGTAGGGCGAAGCCGTCGCGCGTCCAGTCTCCGAAGGTAAAGCGGCGTGACGGGTCCGTCGGATGTACCCCGGTGAGTTCGTAGGTGCAGGACTCGCAGGCCAGCGGGGTTCGGTAGGTGTCCGGATGGGTGAGGACATCGTCGATGGCGTTGGTCACCCGGTTCTCGGTGTAGGTGATCAGGAGCGCGGTCTGCGCGTCGCGGTCGGCGTCCGTGGGCAGGGCGGCGTCCGGCTGCCGGCGACCATAACCGATGGCGGCCTGCCTCTGGACATTGCCGTAACGGTCGACTTCGAGGGTCAGGGCATGCTGGACGCGCGGATCATCGGGGCGTCGCTCAAGGTGGGAGGAGACCGCCTCACGTGGATGGGTGAAGACGACCGCGTGGCGATTGCCGTACTGGGGCTGGACCAGGCGAACCGTGAAGTTCTGCTCGGTCACGGTGTAGGGGATGGCCGCCCGCTTCCGGGCTGGCTCGGGTGCACCGGACGGGGCGTCGTCGGCGTAGACCTCCTGGCGCAGCATCGAACCTTTGAGGGCGCGGCAGGCCTCGCGCGCTTCGGCCAGGGTCAGGCCTTCCGGGAGCACGGTGTCGGGCACCAGGGTCGCCTCGAAGACCTTCATCTCAGGGTCGTCGGCCGTGTGCCGGGTGTCCGGAGCGCCGAAGTACTCGTGCGCGTAGAGGTGGCTGATGCGGCCGCCGTTCAGAGCGGCCCCGGTGTGGAACCAGGTCCTGGTGCGCACCGGTGGCACGTGCGAGGCGGGATCCCAGTTGATCGCGGCGGGATCCCGTTTGGTCGCGGCGGGGAGGTTGCCGTCGCGCGTCAGTGCGCCGAACTCCTCGGTGTCCCACTGCTCGACCATGCCAAAGCCCCGGAACTCGCGGTCGTCCCCGTCGAAGTACCCGTGGTGGTAGGCGGAGCGGCTGACAAAACGGTTGCGGCTGAGGTGATCGGTCGTCTCGACCCGCTCCACCACATGCACGGGAAAAGGCAGCCGGGTGATCCAGGGGTGGCCGGCGCGTTTGTCCTGCAGGTAGAATTTGGTCGAGGGCGCGTACTGCACCCTGGTCTCGGCGCCAAGGTTGTTGGTCATGCCCACCAGCAGGTGCGGCTTTCGTTCGCCCATCAGGTTGACATACCGCATCGGCCGCGAAGCGTCGCCCGGCAGCGATGAGCTCCATACGAGGCAGACAGTGCCGTTCCCGAGCAGGTCGGTGGGCACGATGCTGGCCAGGTCGTTGACGCGCGGAAAGACTTTCAGGGACTGCGGCTCGCTCCAGCTGTTCCCGGACTGGTTGAAGTACAGCCGGACGCCGTCCCGGTGCAGGTAGATCAGGTCGGTGGTGCCGCTGCCGTCGATGTCGGCCAGCCGCAACCGGCGGGGATCGAACTGCTCCGGGTGGTCGAACCAGGGTGAGCCGTCCATGGTGACCCTGGCCCCAAAACGTCCGTAACCCAGGTTAGGCCAGTAGCAGATCTCACCGTTGTGGATGCGTACCAGGTCACTCAGGCCGTCGCCGCTGAGGTCGGCCATGAAGACCGATCCGGCGTCGTTCGCGAAGACCAGCCGGGGTCCCTGCGCCTCGTCCCTGGACAGCGCCACCCGGCGGGCGGGACCGAAGCCGTCTTCTCCCAGCGACGGGTGCCAGATCAGGGCGTCGTCCCCGGTGATCAGCACGTCGGCGTGCCCGTCGCCGTCGAGATCGACCAGCTTCAGGTTGGGGTCACGGAAGTCCACATTCAGCCTGGAGGCGAACGGCCGGAATGGATCCCAGCCTTCCGCGTCGTCGTGTTCGTACAGGCCGGCCAGGGGGCCGTCCAGCGTCACGAGGTCCGGCAGGCCGTCTCCCGCCAGGTCCATGAACTGGGCGCCGCCGGCCAGCGACGTGTTCGGCCTCAGGGCCACCCGTTCCTGTGGGGCGAATTCGACGGTCTGCTGGTGCAGCGGGCTGAGGTTACGCGTGTAGAACCAGGCGCCCAGCTGTTCGGTCAGGATGCCGGGGAGGCCCTCGCCGTGCAGGTCCGTCCATTGATAGGTCGTCCCGTCCACGCCGATGGGCAGATGCTCCAGGCTGGCCGCATTGACGTGCTCTACCTTGTCCTGCACGATCGGCTGGCTGTATTCGAATTCCACGGGGGGCAGGCTCTGTTTGCGGTAGCCGGCCCCTTCACGTCGGTAGCTGGAGTGGGTCACGCCCAGCAGAAAGGTGTAGTTGGCAGTACCGGAGGGCGGCGCGTTCCGGGAGGTGTAACTGAAGTCGGTGGAGCGCACCAGGCAGTCCTTGCGAACACCCTCCTCCTTCTCGAAGTGGTGGAACATCAGCACCCGCTGGCACAGTCGGGTCGTGCGCACTTCGAAGCCGGAGCGGTAGCTGGAGAAGGCGTCTGCGCGGCGGCTCCAGGGCCGGGCGTCGTCCGGGGTCGGCACATCAGCGGCCTCCGCGTGGTAGTCGAACACCACCTCGAACAGCCATTTGACGTCGTCGAGCTGTGCGCGCGGCAGGTCACTCAGGAACCTGGGGCGACGACCTTCAGCGTCCAGCAGCGGCGTCTGGTTGCCATACCGGATGTGCTCAGGGTAGCGGTTGGCAGTGCGCCGGGGATCGTTCCCTTTCCCCCGGTGGCGCTCGTGCGCGAGCTTCATGTCGACATCACCGCCGTCTTCACGCCGGTAGTCGTACAGCACCACGTTGCCCCGGTCGTCGCGGGTCTCGCAGATCAGCCAGCTGAAAACCCGGCCAGGCTGTTCGGGATCAGCAATGCGCGCCTGTTCAGTCAGGCCGTACAGGCTGAGGACGTTGTCTCTGGAGATTGAGCGCCAGTGAACCTCGCCGTCCGCGTGGTGCGTCCAGCGTTCGATCCGGGCGAACAGCCCTTCGATGCGCGGCCGGTACCGGCGGACCGAGTAACCCGGGGCCGTCACGTCGTCGTCACGCTGCGTCCCGTCGGCCTGGAGCACGGGCACCAGATCCTCCGCGCCTGACAGGACGAAGACGTCCGCATCAGCGTCATCCTGGTAGGTCGGCAGGCCCTTGTCCGTCCTGCGTGTGATCTGCGGCAGCCCAAGTGACCAGCCGAAGCCGAAAGGGCCGTTTCCGGCGCCTGAATCGTAGCTCAGCGACAGCTGTGGGCCGAAGCCGGAACGGCCGGGGCTCACGGCGAGAGGGACAGTGAAGCTGCCGGTGCCGGTGACCGGGTTGGCCGCAAATTTTTCCCCGATGCCCCGGATGGCCCCGCCGCCCTTGGGCAGTTGAATCGTCGGGGAGGCCGAAGAGGAGCTTTCCTGACCGGAAGGTGCTGGACGGCCCCTGTCAGCTGATGAGTCCTTGACGTCCTCAGACCTCATGGAGTGCTCTCGCCCGCGTCAAAGACAACGCGTACCGAGCTGCCACAATGCCACTGGGTTCTGTTCGACCTGACGGGCCCCTCGTGGGCCAGCGCGAACGGTGCGCGCGGCGCAGCGCAGATCAGGCTCAGCAGGGAGGTCAGGCCGATACCCGGACCGGTCGCAACTAAATCAAAACGCTTCATCCTCACCTCCTGAAGAAGGCGCGGCCCTTGAAGACCGAGCTGAACGATGGCGAGCACTTTCCAGGACGACGCAGTGCCTGGATCCTGACCTTTCCAGTCGCTTCGACCTCCCGGGCGAGTCGGCCCTGTGAGACTTCGCCGGATTGAGACGTGTACAGTCGCTCATCTCACGGCTGTTGACACGGCACCCTTCGCGAACGGCGCGCCTTGTCTTCGGGTACTCACCTCAACGTCCCGAACGGTTCAGCTGCCCCACTGAGACAGCCCAAACCTTCTGCTGAGGTGTGGACTGCGACGTCAATTTGACCTGCACACGACAATCCCCAGTCCGACAAAGGAGAGGCTCTGGGCGCCAGCGTGAAGACGGAAGAGAGGAGATCAAGATAACCTTAATCCGGGTGGCGTAACTCAGCCGTTACACCGACGAGGCAGGGCCACCGCCAGCGGGATGAGGTCATTGGCAAGCTGATGACACCGAACCGAAACGGAGAAAATCTGGCGGTGAAATCGCGGTCATTCGTGCCTGTCTCGATAACGTTCTGCACTTGTCCCGAGGGTCGCCTGGCCTTACAGTGACCCGTCAGGTCGCCAGAATTCCGTGGAAAACTGCCCGGACGATGCCCACCTGAGTGACGTCGCCGTGGTCCTTGATGAAGTCGGCGTGGAGGTTATAGATCGTGCCCGGCCTGAAGTCCAGCGGGGTCGTCGGCGTGAGTTCGATGTCCTCGGCGTCGGTGTTCAGCGCTCCGTTGCTGCCGATGGCGCCGTACAGGTCGTCTGGCCCGCCGATCGACGCCGCCACCTGACCGGCCAGGGCCGAGGCCGCCGCGTACGCCAGGCCGACTGCCAGGTCGTTCCTGGTGTGCGTCACGAGAATCGGCCCCTGCACCCGGTGCTGCATCACCACCGGCCGGAAGTACCCCTCGGGAATGTCAGGCATTGCCGTTCCAAAGCCGTAATGCGAGTACGCGGCCTGCAGCAGGTGCAGCGAGTCGATGGGGAGGACCGCCTCACCGTCCGGCCCGCGCGCCATGGAACTCACCAGCCGCCCGCCGAAACTGTGCCCGATCAGGTGCACCTTCAACGCCGGGTTTTCCAGCTTCAGGTCCCGGAGCAGCCCGAGGGCGCCACTCTCACCGATCACGCTGGCGCGGTTCTTCATCTCGTAGTAGGTGGTGAGGTTCAGTAAGTTGCGGATGGCCTGAAGGGCGCCGGAGAAGATCCCACCGGCCGCCACGGTCTCGTCGGACGTCGCCGCCAGCACGTTGACCGCCAGCCGGTCCTTGACCGTCGGCCAGTCTTCGAGGTCGGTGTCCTTGATCCGGTCGTCCCGAGTGGCCGATTCGGGGTGTAGCACCCGGTCCGCGGCCAGATACTCGCGTTGCAGACTGCTCTTGTCCCCGACCCCCGCCAGATTCGCCTTGGGCTTGGGCAGCGC
>NZ_JACMOM010000306.1 GCF_014378035.1 Aeromicrobium sp.
AGATCGCGCCCGCAAGAAGGACGATCCAGCTGAATCTCCTCGGCAGCTCTTGCAGCAGGAACGGGATCAGCGCCAGTCCGAGCATCGCGCAGAAACCGAGGATGTTGGGATGTGTGCTGAGCCCGATGTACCGGTTCTCGTCCGAGGCCTGACCGTTGATGCGCGCTGCGACAACGTTGACGACGTTGCCGCCCACATAGGCGGCCGCCAGGATGACGACGATTTCTCGACGGGGTCGCCACAGCATGAACACCACCGGCAACGTCAGTGCGCCAACCACCAGGCGCAGCATGCTGTTGAGGCTCATCGCAGCATTCGGATTGACGGCGCTCGACACGAGACCCATCGCCACCACGCCCAAGGCGCCGACCACGAAGGCCGTCGGTGGTCTGAACTTCCGTCCGACGAGCCCGGGAATCAGCAGCCCGATGCCGAGCACCAAGAACACGTCGGACGCCGTCATGAAGGTGAGCGAAGCAATGGGACGCACGTCGTTGAGGGGAGACATCAGGAATCCGACGGCGAGCAGGATCACCGCGCTGTGCTCCATGCCAGCAGAGACCAGCATCGTGAGGAAAAGAACCGCGGCGAGCGCGGCGGCGGAACCGGCCGTGGACTGCGTGCCCAGGGGAAGGAGGATCAGCAGGAGCAGGGTCACGGCCAGCACCGGGATGGCCGACCGGACCCACCGAGCAACAGCGCCTCGGACCGCCCGAGCCGATTCCGGCCAGAGTGTGGCGCGCGCTGTGCGTGTCACCTCGTCGCTCGCATCGTCGAGGACCTACGGCGCCGCGCGGTGGTGAGCGCGGCGGGACAGGGTGGGGGGACGACTCGGGGCGTCAGGCTCGGGGACGCCGTAGCCGTACGAGTAGCCGTACGAGTCGTCGGCGCGCCTCGGCGTCCGGTTGAGAACCGTCCCGAACAACCGTCCGCCGACCGTCTCGATGCGCGACACTGCAAGTCGCAGCTGCTCCCTGGTCGTGGAGCCGTAGCGCACGAGAAGCAACGCGCCGTCGACCTCGGTCATGAGGATCGAGGCGTCGGCCACCGGCAGCATCGGCGGCGCGTCGATGATGACGGTGTCGTACTCCTGCCGCACGAGCACGAACAGGTCACGCATTGCCTGAGTGTTGAGGACCTCGGCGGGGTTGGGCGGGGTGGGGCCCGTGCCGAGGAACGCAACGCCACTGGCGTGCATCTGCGTCGCTTCGTCAAGGGTTGCCCTGCCGACCAGGACGGTGACGAGGCCGACTGAGTTCTCAAGACCGAGGAGATCGGCGACATTGGGGTTTCGCATGTCGGCGTCGATCAGCAGCACCGACCGCCCGGCCTGGGCCATCGACAGCGCCAGATTGGTGGCCACCAGGGTCTTGCCCTCGTTGGGCACGGCACTGGACACCAGGATCGTCTTGGGGTTGGAGTCAAGGTTGGCGAACTCCAGGTTGGTGCGCAGGACCCGGAAGGCCTCCGCGAGGGTGCCGCCGCCGCCGTTGCTCAGCGGCTGCTTCTTGACCTGCGGTTCGTACGGAAGCGTGGCCAGAACCGCACTGTCCGCAATCTCCTCGACGTCCTGTCGACTCTTGACCGTCCGGTCGAGGAGGTCGCGCAGGACAGCCCCGGCGATGCCCACGAAGAGGCTCAGCAGGATGCCGACGAGGATGTTGAGCGGGAGATTGGGCGACACGGGCGAGCTGCTGAGATTGGCCCTGCCGGCCACGCGGGCGATGATGGACGGCTGGGTGTTGTTGTCCTCAGGCTTCTCGAGCTCCGTGACGAAGTCGACGAGCTGCTGCGACTCGCTGTCGGCGATCTGCTGGGCCAGCTCCGGGGTGTCGGCCTGCGCGCTGATCTCGATCGTGAGCGTGGAGGGAATGACCTCAGCGGTGATCTTGCTCTGCAGCTCCTCGTACGTCATGTTGAGGCTCAGCCGGGTGATGACACGCTGCATGAGGCTTGGGTCACGGGCGAGGTCTGCGTACGACGCCACCCGCTGCGGAAGAATCAGGGAGGCAGCGTAGTCGGTCGTACCGGTCGTCGGGGTCGAGAACAACAGCTTGACGCTGGACTGGTACTGAGGGGTGATGCTCAGCACGAGGATGACGGTCGCCACGGTTCCGAGGACGAGGGTTGCCACGCTGAACTTCCAGCGCACCCTGAGGGTACCCAGGAATTGTCGCAGATCCACTGGACTTCCCCTTCACGAAACAGACCGTCCGAGGGCCGGACGGTCAGGGTGATTGTATGCGAAGAAACTGGTAGCCACTGGACTACCCGGGAGAGTGTTGCATGCGATGCCAGCCGGGGTTCCCCCGCACCTCCCGTCAGCTCGCTGCTTGCGCTCCCGGGCGACGTTCGACGATTGCCAGATTCCGACGGGACGGGCCTGGACGGCCGGTGACACCGCACGATCGGACAGGACCGACGTTCGCCGAAGCGTAACTTCAGACATCCTGATCGTTAGTCGTGTGTAGGTCCCGAACATTTGTCGCCCGCTGATTGCTACACCGTTGAAGGAAGGTCGCGAAACTCATGACTGTATTGGTGACGGGGGCGGGTGGCTTCATCGGAGGCCATCTCGTGGCTGACCTGGTGAAGGCCGGCAAGGACGTGCGCGCTGTCGACGTCAAGCCGCAGGACGAGTGGTACCAAGTGCACGCAGACGCCGAGAACGTCGTCGCCGACTGCGCCGACATGAGTGATGCCCACAAGATCTCGGTCGGCACCGAAGAGGTCTTCAACCTCGCCGCCGACATGGGTGGCATGGGCTTCATCGAGAACAACAAGGCCGAGTGCATGCTCTCGGTGTTGACCAGCACCAACATGTTGGTCGCCGCCCGCGACGCCGGTACCCAGCGCTACTTCTACAGCAGCTCCGCCTGTGTGTACGCCGGTGACAAGCAGACCAACCCCGACGTCACGGCGCTCAAGGAGTCCGACGCTTACCCGGCCGACCCCGAGGACGGTTACGGCTGGGAGAAGCTTTTCAGCGAGCGGATGGCTCGCCACTTCCGCGAGGACTTCGGCATCGAGACCCGCATTGCGCGCTACCACAACGTCTACGGCCCTGAGGGCACCTTCGAGGGTGGCCGCGAGAAGGCCCCCGCTGCACTCTCGCGCAAGATTGCGCAGGCCAAGCTGAGCGGCGACCACACCATCGACATCTGGGGTGACGGAGAGCAGAGCCGCAGCTTCATGTACATCGACGACTGCGTCCGCGGCACGAAGGAGATCCTGGCCGGCGCCAACGTCGAGCCGGTCAACCTCGGGTCGTCCGAGCTCGTCACCATCAATCAGATGGCCTCGATCCTGGAGGACATCGCCGGCATCACGGTCACCCGCTCCCACGACCTCACTGCTCCCCAGGGCGTACGCGGACGCAACAGTGACAACGAGATGTTCCACAGCCTCTACGGCTGGGAACCGTCGATCTCGCTGCGCGACGGCCTCGAGAAGACGTATGGCTGGATCTACGATCAGCTGAGCGCGCGAGACTGATGCGGTGAAGGTCATCCTGCACGACTTCTCAGGCCACCCCTTCCAGGCTGAGCTCTCCCGGAAGCTCGCCGGTGTCGGACACGATGTCGACCACGTCTCAGCCGGTCAGTACGTGAGCGGCAAGGGCCATCTCGACCACCGGCCCGGCGACAGCTCGACGCTCTCCTTCACCAGCATCGTGCTCGACCAGCCGTTCCAGAAGTACTCCCCCTTGGCGCGGCTGCGGTTCGAGCATGCCTACGGTCGGGCGTGGATCAAGCGCCTCCGGGCGTCGCCGGCGGACGTCGTCATCGCGTGCAACCTGCCGCTGCTCGCCATGTTCCTGTTTGCCCGCCACGCCCGGCGCACAAACCTGCCTTACGTGATGTGGCACCAGGACATCTACAGCAGTGGCCTGAGCGATGAGCTCCGCCGCAGGCTCCCGCGGCCCCTGGCCCGTCTCGGAGCACGGGTGTTCACCGCGATGGAGGCCTACTGCGCCCGCAACGCCAGCCACGTCGTGGCGATCGGCGAGGCGTTCAAGGACGTCTATCCCGCGTGGAAGGTTGCGGCAGACAACGTCTCGGTCATTCCCAACTGGGCCCCGCTCGACAAGGTCTTCCCGGTCGAGCGCTCCAACCGGCAGTCAGCGCACCTCTTCGACGACGAGGACTCCCTCCGCCTCGTCTACGCCGGCACGATCGGGCGCAAGCACAACCCCCAGCTGCTGGTTGACCTCCTGCGCAACGCCATCGACAACGGCGTCCCGGTCTCCATGGTGGTGATCTCCGAGGGCGGGGCCGCCGACGAGCTGGCCGAGATCGCCCGAGCGCAGGACATCCCGCTCAGGGTCCTGCCGTTCCAGGCCGCCGACACCCTGCCGGAGGTGCTGGGCTCCGCCGACGTGCTCGTCGCGCTGCTCGAGCCGGACGCCACGAAGTTCTCGATCCCGAGCAAGGTCCTGACGTACATGGCTGCCGGGCGCCCCATTCTTGGCCTGATGCCGTCCGACAACCCTGCCGCCCTCGACATCGCCGAGAGCGGCGGATTCGTGGCCGAGCCGACCGACATCGGCGCCAAGTCTGCCAGCACGTGGCTCAGCGAGCTCGCGTCGGAGCCCGGGCTGGTGACACAGATCGGCACACGGACTCGCAGCATCGCCGAGCAGAAGTTCGACGTCGACAAGGTCGGTGCCACGTTCGACCGCATCCTCCGGGGCAGCCAGCGCAGCTAGTCGCCGGCGCTGACGATCCGTCAGCGCGCGCCCACCGGCGATGCCTCGGTGGCCCGGGTGAAGGCCTGCGACGCGTACATCAACCACTGGTGCACACCCGCGGGTTCTCCGCCCGCATAGGCGAGCAGAGCGGATCGGTATCCGTCCGGCTCGGCCGCGTGACCCGCCTCGGGGACCAGCACCGACGCAGGGTCGACGCCCTTGGCCATCAGCACCAGCCGCTCGGCTGCTCGGCCGACGACGGCGTTGTGCGTCGTGAACGCTCCCGCCGCCGTGATCTCCGCGTGGACCAGCGCGGCAACCACGAGGCCAGGCGCCTCGGTCGGCTGCCCCAGCATCCGCGCCAGATCGGTGAGACGCGCCACGCCGTCGGCGTCGACCGGTCGGCCCAGGTCGTCGTCGGCGACCGAGCCGGCCGCGGCGAGGGCGTGCATCCGCGCAAGTGCCTGCACAGGTGAGCGGTTCCAGATCGGGAGCAGCCCGAGCAGCTCGGTCGACAGGCGCAGCGCACCCCGGGCGATCGCGTCACCGCCGCCAATCGCGAGAGTCTCGACATCGACGGTGCTGCCTTCAAGAGATGCTGTCGCGGCAGCGCCGAGCAGCAACGACCTGGCGGTGTCGGCCGGAGTGCTCCTGCGCAGTCCACGATCGCGCAGGACCGCGTCGATGCCGTCGCGGGTGCCCGCATACGTTGACGGGATGCCCTCGAGCCGGGCCGCCGAGATGAAGGGATCGAACACGCTCGAAGCGTACCGGTTGGCTCGCACCCGGCCGGTAGCCTTCGGAAGATGAACGACTCCCCCGAAGCGCGCTCAGCCAAGTGGCTGGTCGGGGACACCCTGTCCTGCGTCCTGCATCTCGGGGACGGGTCGCTGGCGTACCAGCTTGCCGAGCAGGGACACGAGGTCGTGGTCGCCGGCGACGATGTCGTGGCCAGTCGTCACGAGGACATCCAGTACGTCCGCAGCGCGGGTGAACGGCTGCCGTTCCGGGGTGACGCCTTCGATGTCGTGATCGTTCCCGAGATGCGCGAGGCACCGACCGCGCTGGCCGAGTATGCCCGCGTGTTGAGCCCTGACGGCCTGCTGTCGACGATCTCCCAGCGGCACGACGACTCGATCCCGTGGATGCGCAAGCTGCGTGACATCACGGGTGCTCGTGAGCCGGCAGCAACCCCTGTCGACACGTTCAGCGCCTCGGGGTTGTTCCGCGAGCCCGAGACCCACGCGTTCGGCACGTGGGAGAAGCTCGATCTGCCCGGTCTGATGCGTTTCGCGGAGGCCACCAGACATCCGTCGGTCGGCGAGTCCGCACTCTCACAGGTGCGAGACCTGTTCCTCTCCTATGGGGCGCAGACAGGCTTCCTTCGTCTGCGGCACGAGACGTCCTGCGTCCGGGCTCGGGTCGACAAGGCTGGCATGGGACACGACGTCGAGCCACCGGACACCCTGCTGCTCGACCTCCGGTAGTCGTGCGCCGCATTGCTTGTCAGCTCGACCTGAATCGATAGCCGACGGTGCATACTGAACGGGCCGTTCGCACCGGTCCCCGTCCCATGAGCAAGACCCCCGTATCAGAGAGGTATGTCGCATGAGGATGCGCAGGATCGTTCGTGCCGGACGTCGGGTCCGCCAGTCGTTCACCCACTTCGACAACGGCCCAGAGCTCCTGTGGAGCACTCTCCGTTCTTCTGAGATGACGTTCCGCACCAAGAGTGGCCTGACGATGTACGCGCCCAACGTTGCCGGCGCCAGGTTCCCGGTCTACGAGATCAACGCTGACGACGTCTATCGCCTCGGCGAGCTGCTCCAGGGTCTCAGCCCCGATCTGACCGCCGTCGACATCGGCGCCCACATCGGCAGCTTCTCCACGGCAGTGTGTGCCGCTGTCCCCGGCGCCACGGTCCATGCCTACGAGGCGTCGCCCTCGACAGCGAACTGGCTGGAGCGCAACGTCGCGGCCAACGATCTGGGCGATCGGCTCTTCGTCCATCGCCGCGCGGTCTCCGACCACGACGGAGACCTCGAGATCATCGACAACGGAGAGGCCAGCGCCCACAACGGGCTGACGGCCCCTGACGGCTCAGGTGCGGTGGTGTCGGTGCCGTGCGTCACCTTCGCCGACATCCACGCCGCAACCGGCGGCCGGATCGACCTCGTCAAGAGCGACGCCGAGGGGGCGGAGTACGGCGTGATCCTGACAAGCGATCCCGCTCACTGGACGACCGTGCAGCGCGTCGTGATGGAGTACCACCCGGTCGAGGGCAACACGTTCGACGAGCTGGTCGTCTTTTTGGGCTCCGTCGGTCTCGACCTCGTCCGGCACGAGCCGGCAGACCGCCCCGGGCTGGGCAATGCCTGGTTCTCGCGGGCCATGACCCCGGCCGCCTGAGCCGGCTGATGACCCGGTTACCCCCCGCGCTGCAACCTCTCTGGCCGGCGGCCAAGCTGACCCACCGGGCCGCCACACGCACAGTCGGGCGCATCACCCGAGGCTCTGGCCTTGGTGGTGACAGGGCGGTCCCACGCTCCGCTGCTCCCACCTCGATCGCCACGGCCGCCGGGGAACCGCACGACGTGCGACTCCACACGGGCGGACCCGCGGAGCACCTGCGGCGC
>NZ_JACMOM010000307.1 GCF_014378035.1 Aeromicrobium sp.
CGTCGCGAAAGCGGATGCCCTGGGTAGGTCAGACAGTGCCATGCTGCGGCCTCGACGGTGTCGGTGGAGCGGCGTAATGTTGCACGAGCGGGTGTCACCGCCGACACGTGCCACGGCACGGGGTTCCCCCGCATTCCACCACCGGCACAGAAAGATTCTTCTATGACGACCACTGTTCCTGCCCTCGCCGCCCCCGCGGCCAACCAGCCCCTCGTTCGCACCACGATCGAGTTGCGCACCCCCGGCGCCCACGACGTCGCGATCGACATCAAGTTCGCCGGCATCTGCCACTCCGACATCCACCAGGCACGCGACGAGTGGGGCGTGGGACTGTTCCCGATGGTGCCCGGACACGAGATCGCCGGCATCGTCTCGGCCATCGGCAGCGACGTCACCCGTTACCGGGTCGGCGACCGGGGCGGCGTCGGCTGCTTCGTTGATTCCTGCCGCGAGTGCGCCAACTGCCTCGCCGGCGAAGAGCAGTACTGCCTGAAAGGCGAGGTCGGCACCTACAACGACCGCAACCACGACGGCACCCCCACCAACGGCGGCTACAGCACCGCGATCGTCGTCGACGAGAACTACGTGCTCGGCATTCCCGACGGCATCGAGCTCTCCGAGGCCGCTCCCCTGCTCTGCGCCGGCATCACGCTCTACTCCCCTCTCGTGAACTGGGAAGCCGGCCCCGGCAAGAAGGTTGCCATCCTGGGCATGGGCGGCCTCGGCCACATGGGTGTGAAGATCGCCCACGCGCTCGGCGCCGAGGTCACCGTGCTCAGCCAGACCCTCAGCAAGAAGGAAGACGGCCTGCGATTCGGCGCAGACCACTACTACGCCACCAGCGACCCGACTACCTTCACCGAGCTCGAGAACCACTTCGACCTCATCGTGAACACCGTGGCTGCGAACCTCGACCTGGAGGGCTACCTCAAGCTGCTCGCCCTCAACGGCACGCTCGTGCACGTTGGAATCCCCACCGAACCGGACAGCGTGAAGATGTTCTGGCTCGCCGCCCAGCGTCGCTCCATCGCCGCCTCCAAGATCGGTGGCATCCGCCAGACCCAGGAAATGCTCGACTTCTGTGCCGCCCATGGAATCGGCGCCGACATTGAGATCATCTCGGTCGATCAGGTAAACGAAGCGTACGAGCGTGTTATCCGCAGCGACGTGCGCTACCGTTTCGTTATCGACGTGGCCACGTTTGCCAACGAGACCCGCGCCGACGCGTAGGCACCCCGACCGGCGCTATAGACACCGCCCAGGTCGATAATAAACCCAGGCACGAACCGCCCCGGGCCGCAGATTTCAACGCGGCCCGGGGCATCCGTCATTAAAGGAGTCCCATGAAGTACGTGAAGCTCGGAACCACCGGTCTGGATGTCTCGGCGCTCGCCCTGGGCTGCATGAGCTACGGCGAGCCGGAGCGTGGAAACCACGCCTGGACACTGACCGAGGCCACCAGTCGGCCCTTCATCCGGCAAGCCGTTGAGGCCGGCATCAACTTCTTCGACACCGCAAATGCTTACTCGGCCGGGTCGAGCGAGGAGATCCTCGGCCGCGCACTCGCGGAGTACACCAACCGCGACGAGATCGTTGTGGCCACCAAGGTCTACTCGCCGGTCGGTGAAGGTCCCAACCAGCGCGGCCTCTCACGCAAGGCGGTGCTGCAGGAAATCGACAACAGCCTGCGTCGCCTCGACCTCGACTACGTGGACCTCTACATCGTGCACCGCTTCGACCCATCCACTCCTCTCGAGGAGACGCTTGAAGCCCTGCACGATGTGGTGCGCTCGGGCAAGGCCCGCTACCTGGGCGCCTCCTCAATGTTTGCCTGGCAGTTTGCGAAGGCCTTGCGCCTGCAACAGGTGAACGGCTGGACGCCGTTCGTTTCGATGCAGAGCCAGTACAACCTGATCAGCCGGGAAGAGGAGCGTGAAATGTTCCCCCTCGCCGCCGACGCCGGCATCGGTCTCACCCCGTGGAGCCCCCTCGCGCGTGGAAAGCTGACCCGGGACTGGGACCAGACGACCGCCCGCACCGAGACGGATCTGGTCAGCCAGGCCTTGTACGCACAGGCGGAGGACGGCGATCGCGCTGTTGCTGCAGTTGTCGCTGACATTGCCGCTGAACGCCAAGTTCCGCGCGCTCAGGTAGCCCTGGCTTGGGTGTCGGGCAACCCCGCTGTGACGGCGCCGATCGTGGGCGCAACGAAGCCGCAGCACCTCAGCGATGCCATCGCCTCGCTCGACCTTGAGCTCAGCGCCGACGAGCGCGGGCGGCTTGAGGCATCGTACGTTCCGCGTCTGCCTGAAGGGTTCTAGAGCGTCAGCGCAAGGACTCGAGCGCGGCGGCATCCGTCTGATCTGTGCGCCAGGAGGCCAGAATGCGTAGCGCGTCGTTTGAGGCCGACGCCGGTTGGGTGCTGTAGACGAAGAGTTGCTGGTCTGGTTCGCCCGGAACCGGAAAGGTCTCGTAATCCACGTCGACCCGGCCCACGATCGGGTGCATGAAGCGCTTCACGCCGAAGGTGCACTCCCACACCCGGTGCTGACTCCA
>NZ_JACMOM010000308.1 GCF_014378035.1 Aeromicrobium sp.
CTCGCCCCCTCCCACCCCCGCTCGGTCACCGGCTCGCTGCGTTCGACTATCCACGCCGTCGTGCTCTGCTTGGCCACCAGCGCGAGCTCCCCGTCCGCGGTGCGCGCGATCTTGTCGACGTGGTTCCGGATGGGGTTGTGGGTGCTGTCGAGGCGGTATTCCTCCAGGGGCAGGCAGACGAGCTGCCCGTCGGTGACGATGATGCCGCACCGCACTTCCCGGCCCAGTGGGATGAAGGTCTCCACGAGCGCCTCGTCTGCATGGGCCAGCGCGGCTGTGAGAGCACCTTCGTAGTCCGCGCGCTCCCGCACGAGCTCCACGCCCACCGAGTTGTCTGCGTCCACGGGCTTGACCACCGCCGGAGGCTCGATCGAGGGTCGTGCCCCACGGCGGAGCAGTTCGCCCCCTGGCACCTGGACGCCCGCTGCGGCCACGACCGCCTTCGCCTTCGCCTTGTGGCTGGCCAGCGCCATCACGTCGGGTGGGTTGCCGACGTAGGGGATGCCGAGCACGTCGAACAGCGCGCGGTAGTGCGTCATCCCCGGGATGCAGAACATCTGGGGCACCATCACGTCGATCTCGAGCTCGGTCAGACGCTGGAGTGCCGCGTGGCACGACATCGGGCGGGCTGCGGCGATCGCCTCATCACCGAGACCGGCGGGAAACCGCCAGCGGCGATCGGGAGTGATGTAGGCGATATGGACCTCGTAGCGCACCGGATCCTCGGTGGCGCTGAGGCAATCGCCGGCGTAGAGGCGGGAGAGCTCGCAGTAGAACTCGCTGACCGCAGAGCCGACCAGGTGCAGGACGCGCTGCGACACTAGTCCCCGCCCGCCTCGACGAGCTTGCCGATGTTGAAGTCGATGCGGATCCACCCTTTGCGCAGGCGCAGGTTCTCGAAGAGCAGCCAGGGGATCTGTGCGTGGTGGACCATCAGGAAGGGAAGCGGATCGGCCCAGTCGAAGATCGCGTCCTTGCCGCGGACGATGGTCCTCATCCCCTGCGCCGTCGTGGTCGGGCGGGAGATCAGGCGCCACAGCTCGTGATAGAGCCAGTACGTCGGCCGGCAGGACTCGAGCGGCTTGACCTCCGGGACACCGTCCTCGAGGTAGGCCTTCGCCACGTCGGGCTGGTCGTAGAACATCGTGATGGCCGAATGGGTGCGGGGGTTGCACTCGATCGCGTAGAGGCGCCCGTCGTCTGCTCGGATGAAGTCGAAGGAGACCTGCCCGGTGAGCTGCAGGGCACCGACGAAGTGCCGCACCCACGCTTCTATCTCTGGGTCGTCGACCATCTCGTAGTTGATCTGGAACGCCGACGACGCACAGCAGCAGTGCAGTTGCAGCTCCCCGTGGCGCACCGTGCTGTGCGTGCAGTACTCCTGGCCCGAGATGAACTCCTGCATGACCCAGGGGTTGGCCGGGGAGATCGGCAGGGCTTGTACGAACGCCGCGGTCTCGAGCGGTGTGTCGCGGGGCAGCTCGGTCAGATCCAGCCGCCGGATGGGGTCGTAGGGGATGCTCTTGAGGATGAACGGCCGGTCGTAGGCGCCGAAGTCGAAGTCCAGGACCTGCTGCGGCTGGGTGATGCGGAAGGACGCGGGCACCGACAGCCCCAGAGACGCTGCGATGACGGAGAACGCGTGCTTGTCGTCCAGCTTGTCGACGGTCTCCAAGTCGCAGTGGACGACCTCGCAGGAGCCCGCGAGCACCGCCGCGGCCTCGGCGTCGAACCGGCTGGCGACCGGACTGCAGACCGGGACGTAGGCGTCGACGCCCTCCTTGCGCACGATCGCGAGCAGCGCGGGGGCGTAGCCCGGCGCCTCGGGCTTCGGCACGGTGTAGAAGCGATCGACAGCCCGGGAGAACCGGTGCCCGGTGAGCCGGTACTTGTGCGATTCGACCAGGATCACGCGATGACCCGCTCGGTGAAACGATCGGGCGAGCTGCAGCGCCTTGGTCATCTTGCCGCCGCTGATGAGGATCGTCTTGGGGGCAGGCGCGACCGCCCGAGGTGGCCTGACCACGAGCCCCCTGAGCAGCGCGACCACGGTCAGGGCGACGTTGAAGGGCAGTGCCAGGCACAGCAGCATGAGCGTCGCCGCGGTTCTCAGCGCCGTCAGCGGTGCCACGATCCCCTACACCCGGCGGATGAGCGTGAGGCCGTCGCGCAGCGGGAGCAGCACCTGCTCGACACGAGGGTCATCGGCGACGGCCTCGTTGAACGCGGCGATCGCGACGCCGTTGGGCGTCGGGACACCCGAGAGGTACGGCTGGCCCTGCATCAGCGTGTTGTCCGCGCAGATCAGCCCGCCGGGTGCCAGCAGGCCGCCATTCAGCACCAGGTCCAAGTAGTCGACGTAGCCCGCCTTGTCGGCGTCGATGAAGATCAGATCGAACGCCTGGCCGTCGGCGGCCAGCGAGGTGAGCGTCCCCAGCGCGGGCGCGAC
>NZ_JACMOM010000309.1 GCF_014378035.1 Aeromicrobium sp.
CTACCTCCAAGCACCCACGGAGTGGCGTGGCACGACCGTGCAGGTCTGCGGCCTGTGGCCCTACGCCGCAGGATCCGGATCACCCATGGTCGGTGTCCCCTTGGGACGGAACATGCTCACCGGTGGCACGTTGTGCTGCGACCCGATCAGCTGGTTCCAGCGTGCGCAGCTGATCTCCAACCCCTCAGCATTCGTCCTGGGACTTCCCGGTCTGGGCAAGTCCAGCATGGTCCGGCGCATGGCGCTCGGGCTGGCGGGTTTTGGGGTCAACCCGATGATCTTCGGTGACCTGAAACCGGACTACGTCGACCTGATCCGCGAAATGGGCGGTCAGGTCATCGAGCTCGGTAGAGGCCGCGGCAGCATCAACGTCCTCGACCCCGGCGAAGCCTACGAAGCCGCCGACCGCCTCACCGGGCCCGCCCGACAGCAAGTCCTCGCAGACGCCCACGGACGCAAACTGACCATGGTCGGCGCGCTCATCACGATCCTTCGTTCCGAACCGCCCACCGATCGCGAAGAGACGATCATCGACCGGGCGTTGAAGATCCTCGACGAAACCCACACCGGCATCATCGTTCTTGGGGATCTTCTCAAGGTCATCCAGGACGCCCCCGAGGACCTGCGGCATGTCGCTTTGGATCGCGGGGACATCAACCGGTACCGCGACATCACCGAGGGGCTCGAGGCAACACTGATCGGCCTGACGTCGGGTGGGCGGTTGGGTGACATCTTCTCCCAACAAACAACGGTGCCGATGAAACGTGACCGTCCGGTGGTCTTCGACCTGTCGTCGATCGACGACTCGGAGTCCGACCTGCAGGCGGCCGTGATGTTGGCGTGCTGGTCGTACGGTTTCGGTGCCATCAACATTGCCCACGCTCTGGCTGACGCCGGTCTGGAGCCGCAGCGGAACTACTTCGTGGTCCTGGATGAGTTGTGGCGCGCGATCCGCGCCGGCCGGGGCATGGTCGACCGTGTCGACGCGCTGACCCGCCTGAACCGTCAACGCGGTGTGGGGATGGCGATGATCTCCCACACGATGGCTGATCTGATGGCGCTGCCGGACGATCATGACCGGATGAAGGCACGCGGGTTCGTCGAGCGCGCCGGCATGGTGCTCTGCGGTGGGCTCCCACAGTCCGAGATGCCGCGCATCAACGAGGCCGTCATGATGTCTCACGCCGAAGAGCAGATGCTCATCGGCTGGTCCGCCCCACCGTCGTGGGATCCCGAATCCGGCCGCGAATCCGCCCCGCCCGGGCGAGGCAAGTTTCTCGTCAAAGTCGGCGGCCGCCCCGGCATCCCCTTTCAAGTCACCCTGACCGAAATCGAACGATCCGTGAACGACACCAACAAAAGATGGCACAGCATCGAGCCCACCGACGGCAACAGTCTTCTTGGAAGCCAGGCGATCTGATGTCCTCCACCTCACGCAAGACTGGGGCCGGCATCGATCCTGGTGGTGTCGTCGCCTTCGGAGTTGCGGTTACCGTCCTGGTCGCTCTGGGTGCCCTGTGGTCGATCCTTCATCTCGCCGCGAGACTAGACAGTCGTCCCGCTCCAAGCAAGAACCTGTTCAAGCTGCCATTCGACCTCTACAAGGGCACCGCCGACTGGACGCCCACCGCCACCAAGGTGGCAGTAGGCGTGGGAGCGGTCGTGCTCCTGCTTCTGGTCCTGGTGCTCGTGTCGGTGATGCGGTCCACGGGTCGCCGGCTGCCGATCGACAAAGCCGACCGCCACATGGCCCAGGGCGCACGGCTCGGACCGTTACGTGAGTCCGAAGCCAAGAAGATCGCCAGACGCCTCGGCGTGACCTCAGCTCCGGGCGTACCGATCGGCACGAGCGTGAAAGGCAAAAGGACCCTGTACAGGTCCTGGGAGGACGTCGCCACGGTGATGGCCGGCCCACGTGTGGGCAAGACGACAAGCTTCGTCATCCCAGACATTCTGGCCGCACCTGGCGCGGTCCTGACGACGTCGAACAAGTCCGACGTCGTTGCCGTGACGCGCGTCTACCGGGCGTCAGTCGGCAACGTGTGGGTCTTCGACCCGCAGAGCATCGTGGGGGAGCGGTCCACCTGGTGGTGGAACCCTCTGTCGTACGTCACCGACGAGATCAAAGCGCTACGCCTAGCGGACATGTTCGAGGCCGCCAGCCACGAACCGGAAGCCAAGGTCGACCCGTACTTCAACCCGCAGGGCCGTGATCTGCTCGCCTACATGCTGCTGGCGGCCGCGGTCGCCGGCCAGCCGCTCACGCAGGTCTACACCTGGTTGACCGACCCGAGCGATGAGTCGGCCGCAACGTATCTCGACGACCACGATTACGCGATGCACGCCGCGGCGCTGCGAGGCGTCATCACCAAACCCCACGAAGAACGTGGCGGCATCTACGGCAACGCCCAGCAGATGGCCTCGTTCATGCTGAACCGCGAGGCCATGGCCTGGGTAACACCTCCCGGCCGTGGTCCGCGGCGAGAATTCGACCCCCACGCCTTCGTGCGCTCGAGTGACACCCTCTACTCACTGTCCAAGGAAGGCCAGGGATCAGCTGGCGGCCTGGTGGCCGCGCTCGCGGCGACGATCTGCGAGGCCGGCGAGGACCTGGCCAAGACCACGGCCAACGGACGCCTCGACGTCCCCATCCTGGTCGTGCTCGACGAGGCCGCCAACGTCTGCCGGTGGGCCGAGCTACCCAACCTCTACTCCCACTACGGTTCACGCGGAATCCTGATCTCCACCTTCTTGCAGTCCTGGACCCAGGGCGCCGCCGTGTGGGGCCAGTCAGGCATGAAGAAGCTGTGGTCGGCCGCCAATATCAAGGTCTACGCCGGCGGCGTCGACGAGGTCGACTTCCTGACCGACCTGTCCAAGGCCATCGGTGACTACACCAACAACCGGCCCTCAGTCAGCTACGGCAAGAACGGCCGCAGCGTCAGCCGCCAAGACCAGTCCGAACTAATCCTGGACGTTGCAGACCTACGGTCCATGCCACGCGGCCGCGCGATCGTCCTGGCATCGGGAACACGCGCGGCCCTGATGCGGACCGTCCCGTGGATGGACGGACCACACGCCACCACCGTCAAGAAAGCCACCGCAGCGAATTAACCGGGGGAGATCGCATGACTGACAACTGGGCTGACGAAGAGGACCACACAGTTGACGTCCCACTCGAGGTCGACAACGCCGGCGAGCCGGAGTCCCTGTACTACGAGTCGCTGCCGGACTTCATCAACGACTTCTTCATCCCCATGTTTCGCCGGGACGTGTCAACCACTCCAGGCCAGACCTGGTGCCCGAAGTGGTGGCTGCACCCAGAAGCCGCGTACCGACTCGAGGGGCTGTGGCGATCGTGGGAGAAGCTGCGCCTCAATCCAGGAACCGGCGCCTCAGACTGGCTGCGCGTCCACGCCGACCACCACCTACCGATCCTGCTCGACGACCGCCTCAGCTTTCGCGGCTGCTCAATCGCCAAAGGCCACGAAGGCAAGAGCATCGGCCTAACCGCCGAAACACCACCAGACGGCCTCTACGCCGCCGAAAACAGCTGACACCCACCACCAGAGCAGGAGCGCAACCATGACGAACGCACCCGATAACGATGAAGTGGTCGAAACGACCTCGGCGAAACTCCGCACAGCGCTGATGGCGGCCGCCCAGGTCGCTCAGAGAATTGCTCGAGCTCGCGAGCAAGACGTCCGCGAGGCCGCCGCCGCCAGCACACAGGAGGCCACGGAGCTACAGACCCGGCTCGAGGCCGAGCGGCAGGTTGCGGCGGCGCTGACCGCACCCACCGCACGTGACGACTGGTGGGACACCGCCACGGTTGAAGACGTCACTTCCGCGTACGAGGTAGCTCACGCATGGGAAGACATCGACCACACCCTGCGCCGCGACGCGATGCGGATCCGCAACGAGGTGAGCGCTCGATACGGGATCACCCCTGACGACCTGACGCACAGCGGATCACTAAACCGTGAGGCCGACGCGCAGCGAGCCGAGGCCCGCCAGGACGTTGGCGCGGCCGTGGCCATGTCGGCCGACTCGGCCGCGGACCTGACCGATGGTGGCCACGCGGACAGCGATTACCAATCCGCCGTGCAGGGTCGCGAAGCTGCGCTGTGGGACTCAGCTGAACGCCGCGAGCAGATGGCCAGCGACCTCCAGGGCGTTGCGAGCGCCGAGGAGATCGACGTCCGCATGCTCGTCGACACCGGCAACGCCAAGCCGGCCCGCGAAGCCGTGAACCCTCGAGTGGCTGGGTCCGGCTCGTCTCCCGAGCCCGTGAAGGCTCCGAAGGTCGCTCAGCGACCCACGCAGCGTCCGAGCCGCTGAAAGCCAATAGTTCGAATTGCCCTCGCCCGGTCCTCGGTCGCTGTTACTTTCGATTCCTCGGCGCTGATCGGGCGTCATCCTGGGTGCAGGAGAGCGCATGACAATTCGGCCCCTCAGAATCGTGACTGTCGCTGCGGCGTCTGTTCTTCTCGCGCAAGCGGCTGGGCTGGGAGGCGGCCTGGGGCTGGCACCCGTGGCCCCACCATCGACCGTGGCTGTCTCTGATTCGGTGTCCGCTGATGAGGTGCCCGAAGGCGCTCTGTGGATCGTTGGTAACGAAGATCAGTCGTTCGCCGAACGAGTCGAGCTTGCAGTCGAAGCGAACCCCGACATCGCGGACGACGCAACAGCAGTACTCGACGACCTGCAGGCCGCGATCGCTGCCGGCGACGAGGTCAACCTTCCGGGATCTCCTGGCGGTAGCGGGTCGGACAGCGACGCCATCTCAGATGCCCAAGAGTCGGTTGAGACTGTCGTCGACGAGCAGGAGGACCAGAACGTCGCGCTGGTCGACCAGGCAGGCGAGCCCGTCGATCAGGTGCGGCTGGCTGCAGACGGCCCGCTGGTGCCGAGCTCGCCGACTGACTTCGAGCTGCGGGGCTTTGAGAAGAACGACGCTCGATCCTGGTCAGTGAAGACCGAACTCGATGGCGGCTACTGCTACCGCGGTGCCTGCAACATCACCGACAAGGTCAAGACCACTTGGACGGTCGACCCCGGCCGAGAGGGCGACAAGTTCTCATTCACCTCGCTGTACGCGACCAACAGTGGCAACTTCCAGAACATTTTCGCGGACATCTACTCGGACTGCTCAGGAAGCGAGTGCGGCCGCAACACCGCCGGCGACAGCGGCAACCGCGATGGCACCGGCAAGGGCGTCGAGTACGTCAGCCACAAGGACCAAGCCGGCAAGACGTTGCGCCAGCGGATCCGTATGCGCGCGACCTTCATCCCCAACAGCACTCGCTACTATGATGGAGTCAAGACAGGCACAGCGAAGTGCAAGACCGGATCGAACCGGTCCTGCCCCTACGTGTGATGAGATGACTCGCCCGTGAACAACGAGTACTTCGCAGCCTCGCGCCGTGAGATTCCCATCTCCCTCGACGCCGGCACTGTTCCAGCGGTCGGGTCCGGTCACGCGGTGTGGGTCAGCAACGTGCGCGGCTACAGCACAGGCGTCGCTCTCGATCTAACCGTGGTCATCTCGCCCAAGCTGTCGGCTGACCTCGGAGTTCCGTACCCGGTGTTCGGGAACGACGTCCCCGAAGACGACGGACCGGGAACGATCGCCGTGGCTGCGGAGACGTCCGATCACACCTACACGGCAGCCACCGGAAGCCTGGTCTGCCTCGGTGCCAGAGCCTCTGACCTGATGGCTCTGGCGACGTACTGGATCCCAGGACACCCGACCTCGCTGGTCATCCGAGTCGACTGGCCAACTGCCAACCTCGCAGCAGCCCTGAGCCTGACGACTGAGGGCTGGGGACAAGCGGTAGGGACGATCACACACCTCTGGTAAACGATCAGCAGCGCGGCACGCCGTTGTGTTCAGCGACATTGCTGTCCCTCGCTGAGGAAACCGTGATGGCAACGCTGATTCCTAGATCCGATTCGAGCTCTATCTAGCGCCCGAGCCCCTGGCCAGGCTTCTGCGCCGGCGTCGTCGACGACGGCTCAGGCTCACCCGGCCGCAGCGGTTCACGCACGGGAGCGCCGGGCTGCTGCGGCAGCTGACCCGGGGCACGGAACACGTCGGCGGCCTGCGACCCGGCAGCGCCCACACCTCGAGCATTCGGGTCGACCTTCGGCAGACGATCCGCGACCTGCTTGAGCTGACCACCCACGGTCGCCTTGACCTGGTTAGCGGCCTGCAGCTGGCCAGCCGCCTGCTGGTAGTCGTACAACGCCTTCAACGTCTTGCGCAGCTGCGCGACGAGCAAGGCCTTTGACGCACGCGATCGCGGCGACGCACCAGCCTGCATCAGCAACAGTGCAGCGTCGCGGAGACCGGGCTGCGGAACCTGCTTGACCGGCACTTTGTGCGCCTGGACCTGACTGAACCTCGACAGCGCCGTGGACGCCTCCGCGAGCGGCCCGGGCTGATCCTCGGTCTGGACCGACCAGGCCGCGAACACCCCCGACGTCTCCTTGGCCAGCTGCGCCCACGCCGCGGTGTCCTCGACCGGAACAGCGACCATCCGATCGTGCAGCTCGGAGATCTCCGCATGGCACTTGTCCCACAGTGCGGGGTCGACCTCACCGACCTCCCGGCCAGGTGCCACCGGCCGCTGATCGCGCTTCGCAGCGTTCCATTCCGCCACCGCCGCGGTGTGCTCCTCAGGGGTATCAGGCCACCCGCTGCGCAGCCGGGGCAGCGTCAGGTCACGGCCCAAATTTCCGCCGCCGAACCACACCGGACTCTCACCTGCAGGTGGCCTCGCGGCCACTGAGTAACCCACCACTACATCGGTCCGATCGGACGCGTAGCGGGGACGGACCAGCACACCACCGCGGCGGCATCGACGCACGAATTCGGCCTCGTCGGCCGACCCGGTTGCGTAGGCGCGGACCGTGCGCCCGAGCATCAGCCGGTCAGGCTCCGCGCTGGTCTTGTTGGCCTTGACCAGCTCGGCCCTGGTGAGGTCCTTGATGCCGTAGCCGTTCTGACGCGACTCGAGCACGGTCAGGCCGTGCCGTAGCTCGATCTCGGTGCACGCCTTCGACGCACGCTTGAAGTCGTTGCTCGTCGACGCTTTGGTGCCGTCCTCGCGGACGAGGTTCACGGCGATGTGGATGTGGTCGCCGCCGTTGACGCTGCTGCCGTGGTGGGTGGCCACCCACCGGCACGGGGCCTTCACCTCGTTGCCGTGTTCGTCGATGGAGACGAAGTCCATGGCCCGGACGAACTCGTTAGCGATCTCGCCCCACGCCTCATCGCTGATCGCAGGATGATCCGGCGCCAGCGACAGCGAGCAGTGCCAGACGTGAGCGTCGCGGCGCTCGCCGGTCAGGACAGTCCCGCCGTCCTCGGTCCGGGCCTTGACGGCTTTGCGAACTGCGGTGCCGTGCTGCCTGTTCGGAGCCTCGAGGAAGCGGCCCAGCTCGGTGGCTTGGATGCGCGACAGTTCGGCCGTGGAGTACCAGGACATGATGCCCTCGGACGCGCCGACGAGATGGGGGTTCTCGTGCTCGTTGCTGCGACCGGGTCCGGCCAGGTAGTTCATGAGACCCGAGGCTGAGCCACCGCGGCTGACCTTGACGATCACTTCCGATCAGTCCCGTCGGCCCAGGTATCGGTGGCGCCGGCCGACACCTTCCTGTCCGGGCCATTGGCCTGATCGGCGGTCAGCTGCTCGGCCATGAGTGCCACCAGGTCTGGGGGAGGGGAAATGTGATGCCCGTACACGATGTCCCAGCACCGTGCCCGTGTCGTTCGTAGGACGTGGTGTACGACCGCGCCCCGCTCGAATCCGGACCGTCCGACGGGGGTAGCCACCAGTTTGTCGACGACTCGGTGGAGGTCAGTGTTGGTACGCCGTATCTCACCCATGAGATCACGCAGTCTGCAATACGGCGCACAGCTCGCTCCAACGCCCGCTCGAGCTGCGCGACCCGAGCCTCGGCACGATCGGCCCGACGGCGCTGCTCGTCGACCTCGACCACAACATCAACGGCTGCGGGGATCTCGGTGCCCGACCGCTCGGTCAGCGCGGCGCACCTCGTGGCGTCCGGCACAGCCACGTTGTGCGGCGGGCGCAGAAGATGAATCGTCAGCGCCTCGGCCGCCGCACACGCACCCCTCGACGGGTACGTCACGACCCACCGGCGATCGACCAACGGCCACCACGCCTGCGCCTTCTCGTGCTGCTCCATACGCGCGTCGACGTCGCCAGTCATCCCCACGTACAAGAGGCGGCCTGCGACGTCGTACAGGTGGTACAGGTGACACGGGGCGACCACAGCTGCTCCGCTCATACACCGGCCTGCCGATTCAGAACGGCCAGCTGCTCAAGGATCTCGGCACAACTCGACCACGTAGCTCGGGCTTCCTCGATCGCGGCGCCAAAGTTGCTCGGCACCTCATGGACCGTGTTCGCCTTCCTGGCGATCTGGTTCATGTTGTCGGCCGTGCCACCGATGAGCCGCTGCACCCGCATCAGCTCGGTGCCCACTCGCCGGCGCTCGGTCACGGACTCGACCGAGTCGCTCAGAGCGGCGGCAACCATGAGCCCCTGAATGGTCACACCCTGATCGCCGGCGCGCGCCCTGAGCCGTCTGACCTCGTCGTCGGAGAGCTTGACGACGACGCGCTTCTCGCGCGGTCCGTCGACCGCGTTCGATCGCCTGGTGCGGTCTCGACCCGCCACCGCGATCACCTCCTCTTCGGCCCAGCGCAGCGACCACAACGGGGACACGACACCCCAAGTGTCGCCTGCGGCGCAGCCGAAGTCCAGCAAATAGGACACCTATATGCATATCTTGCTCCGCTTCATCTACGTCAGCGCACCATGTGGCGGTGACGTAGATGCTCAGACGAGGCCAGAAATGAACCAGAGCGCTGCGCGCCGAGTTGTTGAACGCCCTTCGGGCGGGACCTACCCCCGCTCCCGA
>NZ_JACMOM010000049.1 GCF_014378035.1 Aeromicrobium sp.
CTGCTGTTCGGCTCGAACACCCAGCTGCGGTCCGTGGCCGAGGCCTACGCCGGCAGCGACGGTCACGCGCTGTTCGTACGCGACTTCGTCAGGGTCTGGGACAAGGTCATGATGGCCGACCGGTACGACGTCAGGCCCGGCTGACCCAGAGGCATGCGAGCCGGCCGTTGAAGGCCTCGACGTAGCCGTTGCGCGAGGGTTCTCCGGGCGGGATGAACGACAGTCCGACGCGTTCACCGGCCCAGTCGGCCATCGCCCCGCATGCCAGCTCGGGTCCGTTGTCGCAGCGCAGGACCGGGGGGTAGCCGCGGGCCAGGGCGAGGTTGTCGAGTTCGTCGATGAGAGTGTCGGCGGTGACGGAGCGTTCGACCAGGCTCCCTAGGCCACGCCCATCGTCGTGATCAGGTGGTGCACGGCCCCCCGGCGTTGCCACGGGCTCAGAAGTTTCCCCGGGCGATCTCCTTGAGCGCGGCCTTCTCCAGCTCCGCATCGGCGAGGAGCCGTGTGAGGGTGGAGTTCTCCCGCTCAAGGTCCTTGAGCCGTGTCGCGTCGTCTGCCTTCAACCCGCCGAACTGGTTGCGCCACCGGTAGTACGTCTGCTCCGAGACCTGGAGCTCCCGGCACACATCGGCGACATCTCTGCCTTCGCCGAGCATCCGGTCGGCCATCGACAGCTTCCGGACGACCTGCTCCGAGGAGTGCCTCTTCCTGGTGGCCATGGTCACCGAGCCTTCCTGCCCACAACGTGGGCGGCAAGACTCTCACCCGAACCGGGTCAACGAACCGGGGTCAGGCCAGGGTCTGGTTGTTGCTGTTGTTCGCCGGTGCGGCATCAGAGTCTACGCCGAGGAGTTCGTCGATCCTTGCGCGGAGCGCTTGTTGCGCCTTCTCGTCGTGGGCGTCACCGAGCAGTTCCGCCAAGGTTCGGAGGGCCAGCACGTTCACGTCGAAGTCGTGTTCGGCTTTGATGCGGTCTCGTTCGGCGGTGCGGTTTTGGCTGAGCAGGATCAGGGGGGCGGCGTAGGCGGCTTGGGTAGAGAACAGCAGGTTTAGCAGGATGAAAGGGTAGGGGTCGAACTCTTTGCTGTGCAGGTAGTGCAGGGCGGCGTAGCCGTTGTAGGTGAGCCAGACCGCGATCAGGCCGGTCTGGATGAGGATGAACCCCCAGGAACCGAAGACCGCCGTGACCCTGTCGGCGACCCGGGCACCGAGGGGGAGGTCGTCGTGTCGGGATTGGTTGGCGGGTGAGCGGTGGTGGGCTGGCCTGGTCGGCCTCTTGCCGGTCTGAGGCTTCACTTTCTGGTGGCCTCGGGCCCAATCGTGCCGGTGTCGACGATGTATTGGGCGACATCGCGGAGTTTGCGGTTGAGGTGTTGGGAGGAGAGCCGCAGTAGCTGGAAGGCTTGGTCGGCGGTGATCCGTTCGCGTTCCATAAGGATCCCCTGGGCTTGGCCGATGATCTCACGTGAGGTGAGGGCGGTTTGGAGGTTTTCGATGCGGCTCTCCTCGGCCTGTCGGTCGCGGGCCAACGTCAGCGCGAGGGCCGCGTAGGTGGCGAAGATGAGTCCTTGGGCTCGCTCGCGGGCGTTGAACGCCCCGGGTAGGTGGGCGTAGAGCTGCAACGCTCCGAGCGTTTCGCCCTCTACCTGAAGCCGGTAGGCAAGGGCGCTGCGCATCCCGAGCCGGGCGGCCGCGGGTGAGAACAGCGGCCAGCGCTGGTCGTCCAGAAGGTCCGGGACGTAGACCAACGCCAGCCCACCAAGGGCGTCCGCGCAGGGACCCTGTCCTACGTCGGTCTGGAGCCGCTCCAGCGCGGCCATCAGTGCCGAGGGCACCAGATGGCTGCGCTGCGTGCTGGCATCGCACAGGCCGGCGTCGTCGCAGCTGTCCATGGTCTGCGACGCGAGCGACACGATGCGCTCCGCTGCCGTGACCGCGCCAGGGGCTAGCAGGACGGTGGCGATGTCTGCCAGGTGCCCTGCGAGATCGGTGCCGGGGTCCAGGGCAGCTTCGTGTGACGAGATCTCATCGGTGCCAGGCTGTTCGTGACCGTTCATGGGACTGCTCTCGCTGGGAGGGAAAGGCGCGTACAGTCCATATTGTCTTCGACACGTGAGGATTCGGCCCGCCCTCACGTTAGGCCTGCCCCGCCATGTGTGTCTGGTCGTTCGAGTTGTGCCCGTCGGTTCACCCGCGCTGTGGGCATCCTGCCGAGTCTGGGGCAGTCTCCCGCTCGCTTCACCCTGTCGTGTCGCCGTGACGGAAGCGCCGTTGTTCACCGTGGCTGTGCAGGTCAACGACGGCCCAACGGTCGTCATGCTCGCTGGGGAACTCGACCTGCACAGCGCGCCGCTGCTGCACGACGCGCTCCAGCAAGCGGTCACCACGGGTGCGGCGTCCGTTGTCGTTGACATGGCCCTAGTGTCGTTCTGCGACGCCCGAGGCCTCGGACTGCTCGTGGCTGCCAGCAACGATCTGCGCGAGTCCGGCAGGCAACTGTCGGTGCGTTCAGCACCCCTGTCGCTGCGCAGGCTCTTCCAGATCACCGCCCTGACCGATGCCTTGCATGTCGAACCCGCCACCACCGCCGATGGGCTGCTGACGGCTGACCTGGCAGCGGCAGCCGGCCTCCCACTCACCCGGGCAGTCCTCGACTGCGCGCTCAAGCTCGTCGTCGTCATGAGCCAGTCCGTGATGGCCGGAGCGGACGGGGTCAGCATCACCCTGCCCCGCGACGGTCGGTTGCGGACCGTTGCTGCCAGCGACGACGTGGTGCTGCAGATGGACCACGACCAGTACGACACCGGCCAAGGCCCTTGTCTGGATGCCGCGACCCACGGGGACCTGTTTCACTCCACTGACCTCGAGTCGGAAAGTCGATGGCCACAGTTCGTCCCCCGCGCCCGCGCCCGAGGCATCGAAAGCATCATGTCCACGCCACTGATGGCCGCTGACCACCCTCTAGGGGCGCTCAACGTCTACAGCCGCGCCCCCGAAGCCCTCGCCTCCCACGAGCAGCAATGGGCCACCCAGTTCGCCCAGGAGGCCTCCCACGTCCTCGTCGCGGCCAACGCCACATCGACCGCGACGTTGACCGCCGCGTCAGTCGGCGATCAGATCCACGAAGCGCTGCAATCGCGGGAGGTCATCGCCCTCGCGCAAGGCGTCATCATGACTCGCCAAAACCTCAGCCCGGATGCCGCGCACCGCTTCCTGATCGGCATCAGCCGTCGCACCAGCAAACCCCTGCTCGGGATCTGCCAGGAAGTGATCCGAGCTACCGCAAGCGCCCGCCGTGGTTCCTCCCAGACCCTCGACCGTCTGGACGGCACCCCGTGACGACACCGCCGCACAACTTTCTGGACCTCGCCCGCCAAGACGCCGGATTGAGCCAGCACGACCTGTGGGTGCGGTACTTCGCCCTCGGGGGCATGAGCCCAGCGTTGGAAATGGAGGCCGTCTGTCACGGCGCGATGGTCGCGACCGACCCCGATCACGACCGCATCGCCCATGCCCTCAACGAACGGTTCACCGAACTGGGCCGTAACCACCCGGTCCCCTATTCCGAAGACACCGACGACAC
>NZ_JACMOM010000310.1 GCF_014378035.1 Aeromicrobium sp.
GGTGCCTGCGTTCATGCGCTCTTCGTCGTTAAGCGTGGTCGTGTCGATCTGCAAGGTGGCTCCTGTCCATACTGAGGCTGGGCGTCTCGAGCATTCGCTCCAATGAAGGACACAAGCCGTGGACGAGCCTGGGTGTCCGCCCAGGGCCCCGGCGAGAACGGGTTTCAGCAGGTCAGCAACGCGTTTGACGTCGCTGATCGCCGTTGGTCGCGGCCGATTCTCCTGCCACGTATTTGCCACGCATCACAACCGTGAACGGCGCCTACTCGGACTCCGCAGCCTGTCCCGAATCGGGCACTACCTCGAGCGACTCGATCAGCCGGCTGGCGAGGCGCAGCCGAGCGTCCGCGGGCAGCGTCATGGCGCCCTCGAGGAACTCCGCCGCGCTCATCGTCGTCACGCGGTCACCGTAACCCGGCCGTCAGGCATCAGCGATCCTCGCGATGAACTCGTTCGCCCAAACCACCGCTGCGCCGATGTCCGGGAGTACGCCGATGCCCTCGATCGCTGCTTCGTACAGGTCGTCCCAGCCAGCACCGACCTCGATCGCCGGCGGCCATGCCTGCCGACGTCGGTAGTCGAAAAGCCGCACACACGTCGCGTTGACCTGAACGAGGTCGAGGTTCTCGCCCTTGTCGAGGAGTTGGAGATCCACAAGGTCACGCGCTCGCTCGCTATCCGGCTCCGAGACGGCGTGGACCTTTTGCGCTACCTGATGATCCGACCGCATCACAGGGACCGGCCCCGGCGCGGGGAGCCCGAGCTCGGTGAAGAGCTCGACCAGATCGGACGCGATCCGAAGTTCAGGCTCGACGCCGTCATCGATCTCGTTGTGCCCGAGCTCGAACTTGACCGTCCGCCAGGATCGACCGAGATAGTCCAGCTTCACGTCGAGGGGCTGCATGACGTAGGTCGGCGGGACGCCAGGTGGTCGCGGCGGCTTCCGGTCGACCACACGGCCCGTGAAGCCTGCCCAGCCCTAGTTGAGCGAGGCCTCGAAGTCGTCGAGGAACTCGCTCAACGGGTGGACTCGCGCGGCGTCCAGGTCCTGCGTGAATCGACTCTCTCTCCGCCCGTAGCGAAGCGCCATCGCAGTGCCGCCCTTGACCGCACCCTCGGGGAGCATCTGTCCGACCACGACCATCGCCATCGTCACTTGGCGGCGCAACGACCCCATGTCGTCGGCCTCCAGATTGCGGATCCGCTGCTCAAGCGATTTGAGGTTGGGTGGCGGCGTCGAGTACGTCACGATGCACTTCTCTTTGCCGGAGCCCTGCGTAGCTCGCGTTGCAGCTTGGCGTACTCGACGCGAGTCACGAGGCCTTCCTTGCGAGCATCGCGGGCGGCGTCGAGAAGACGGCCCCTCTCAATCCGAGGTCTGCAGTCAAGGATCGCGTCAGCAACCCGCATTGCCAGAAGTCCCTCGTAGTGAGTCAGGTTGGGGGCCTCTCCACTCGGCGGCGCGCTTACGTCCATGAAGGCCGGCAGCTTCGCTCGCGTGCGTTTCGGCGACACGA
>NZ_JACMOM010000050.1 GCF_014378035.1 Aeromicrobium sp.
CGGGCGATCTTCACCGGTTTCGCCATGGCAATCCTGGCGGCGCTGACCTTCCTCGTGGTCGACCACGCGCCGGCCGCGTCGTTCTACCCCAACCAGGACGCCTACTCCGCGGTGCTCGGCTTCGTGCCGCAGATCGTCCTCGCGAGCGTGCTGGGCTACGTGACCGGCCAGTTCCTCAACTCCTACGTCCTGGTGCGGATGAAGGCCCGAAGTGCCGAGCCGCGTCTGTGGGCACGGCTTGCGAGCTCGACGGGCGTCGGCGAAGCGGCAGACACCCTGATCTTCTGTGCCATCGCGTCGTCGGCCATCGGCATCACGACGATGGGCGGGTTCTGGAACTACTTCGTGGTGGGCTTCGTCTACAAGTGCGGCGTCGAGCTGCTCGTCATGCCCCTCACCGTCGTCGTCATCCGCCTGCTGAAGAACCGCGAGCCGTCCTACTGGGAGTAGAACCGGGCCAGGACGTCGGCCTTCAGGTCGGCGAACGACCCGTCGTCGATGGCGTCGCGCATGCGGTCGACGAGCCTGACGGTGAAGCGCTCGTTGTGGATCGTCGCGAGGGTCGCCGAGATGAACTCGTTGGTCTTGAACAAGTGGTGCAGGTAGGCCTTGGAGTAGTGCGCACACGTGTAGCAGTCGCATTCTGGGTCGATCGGGCCGAAGTCGCGCCGCGACGCAGCAACGTTGAGGTTGTATCGGCCTGACATGGCGTAGACCCGTGACGACCGTGCCACCCGTGAGGGGCTCACGCAGTCGAACGTGTCGCAGCCGTTCTCGACAGCCGTGAACAGGTCGTCCGGCTCGCCGATGCCCAGGAGGTGGCGCGGCTTGCCGGGGGGCAGCTCGGAGTTGACCCACCGGACGATGTCACCGAGCCGCTCCTTCTCGATGGCTCCACCGACCCCGAAGCCGTCGAAGTCCAGCGCAGCCAGGCTTCGCGCCGCGTGGCGCCTCAGGTCTTCGTGCTGCGCACCCTGCACGACGCCGAACAGCGCCTGCCTGGGTTTGCCGACCCGCTCGGCGGTGAGTCGCTCGTGCTCGACGACGCACCGCTCGGCCCACGCCTGGGTGCGCGCGAGCGACTCCTCCTGGTAGGCGCGTGTGTTCATCAGCGTCGTCAGCTCGTCGAACGCGAACATGATGTCGGCACCGAGCTGGTGCTGGATCTGCATCGACACCTCGGGGGTGAACCGGTGCATCGAGCCATCGACGTGCGACTTGAACGTGACCCCGTCGTCATCGACCGTGGCCAGCCGTTCCTTGCCCGGCGCGATGACGTCGTCGGCTTCGACCCCGGCCCCGGCGCCGGCCATCGACAACGTCTTCTGGAACCCGGCGCCGAGCGACAGCACCTGGAACCCACCCGAGTCGGTGAACGTCGGGCCGCGCCAGTTCATGAACGCCCCGAGCCCGCCCGCCTCGTCGATGATGTCGGCACCGGGCTGCAAGTAGAGGTGGTAGGCGTTGGCGAGGAGTGCCTGGGCGCCCAGGTCGGCCATCGACTCAGGCAGCACGGCCTTCACCGTGGCGCGGGTGCCGACCGGGATGAAGGCGGGTGTGCGGATGTCGCCGTGCGGGGTCGAGATGGTGCCCGTGCGTCCGAGGGCCCCTTCGAGCTGCGTACCGACGGTGAACATCGGGCCAGTCAATCAGGCGTCGGGCCGAACCAGCCAGATGGCACCGGCCAGCGCACCGACGGTGATGGCGAGGAAGAGGAGGTTCCACAGGGGCGCCGGCAGGTGGGTGAGCCGCGCCAGCACGTCAGCGTCGGTCGTGCGGGTGCGCACCCGGCGGCGGTGGGTCCACAGGTCGAGGACGGTGCGCGGTGCGGCGGCGAGCAGGAACCACGCGAACGTCAGCGCCGCGAAGTCCTGGATTCGCTCTGGTGCCCGCCAGATCAGCAACGACACAGCCGCCGCACTGAGCGCAACGACGAGGAGCCCGAACCAGTTGCGAATGAACACCAGCATGAGCGCCAGCGTCGTCAGCCCGGCGTAGAGGGCCCACGGCGTATGACCGCGTTCCACGAGCAGCACCGACACGAGGCCCAGGGCAGCCGGGGCGAGATAGCCGGCAGCAGCGGTGGCGATCATGCCCGGGCCGCGTGGCTTGCCGCTGGACACCGTCAGACCGGACGTGTCGGTGTGCAGGCGGATGCCGTTGAGCCGGCGCCCCGTCAGCAGTGCCACGACGGCGTGCCCGCCCTCATGAACAAGGGTCACGACGTGCCGGGTGGCTGACCACACTTGTGGAATGACGACCAGTGCCACGGCCACCGCCCCGGCTGCCCACGTGGCATCCAGCTGGCCCAACGTGTCCAGTGTCGTCAGCCGGTCTGTCGGTCGACGAGCTCGATGCGGGTCGAGTCGCGGTCGGACGAGCCCATGGCCGCGGCAAGGCGGTGGTGCACGGCACCCTCGCGGTGGCGGCTCTGGCGGTCGAGCGTCAGGCCGAGAGCGGTGCGAGCCCAGGCGCTGGTCGGCTCGAGCTCGACGAGCCGTCCGAAGGCTTCCTCGGCGGGCGCGAGCAGCGCGGCGGCAAAGTGGGCGCGGCCCAGCAGCTCCCACGCGGCCGGGTTGCCGGGCTCGGCGTCGACGACCCTGCGCAGTACTCGTGCGGCATCCCGGGGGAAGCGCGAGTCGAGCAGCTCCTCACCGGTGCGGAACGCGTCGAACACCGTCATGTCAGCGATGGTGTCGTCGGTGATGTTCGGGGTCATGTAGATGGTCATGAAGCCTCCTTCCAGGGCGTCGCCGGCGTCAACATCGCTCTGAGGTCATTCATTCCGTGGCCGTTCATTGGGTGGCCACGGTGGGCGCAGGCGCTGGTGTCGGCGTGGGTGTTGGCGCGGGGGTCGGGGACGCCGTCCGGGTGGGCGTGCCGGTTGACGCGCTGGGCGAGGGCGCGGTGGTGCTCGCCGGCGCAGTCGGGCTGCTGGTGGTCGCGGGCGGGCTGGGCGTGTTCGTCGACGCGTCAGGCGAGGGCGACGGTCGCTGCTTGCCGTTCGAGCCACCGAACGTGTCGCCCAGCGTCGTGCCGTCGCCACCGTCGAGGGTGTGGCCGGACACGAGCTCGTACGTGGAGATGGCCGCGAGCGCCAGCAGGAGCACCACGACAGACGTCACGATGAGGGTCTTCCAGTGCAGGCGTCGGGGTCCGTCCGACACGAGCTCGGCCCGCACGGCGGGAGAGTCGATCTCCTCGACCTCCTCGATGGCTTCGGCGATGTCGCCGTCCTCGACCCGTCGCTGAATCGTGGTGCCGCTCGCGGTCGTGACGAGCAAGGTGCGTCCCTTGTCGAGCGTCCGCCCGTAGAACGCGGTGCTGATCGTCACGACGAAGCTGCCGAGGGCCGCGCCGACGATGGTGCCGCCGATGCCCAGGCGAGATGCGATGAAGGCCGCCGTGACGGCAGCCAGGACGCTGGCAGCGACCTGAAACCAGGAGACCTCTGCGAGCAGGCCACGACGGCGGGACATGGGGTCAGCCTAGGAGGTCGGGTCGAACGTACTCGAGCTCGTGCGACTCGTAGGCCGTGCGTCATGGCCGAGCACCCGAGCCCGTGTGGCGCGTGTCGGGGCGCAGTGACGGTGTCGCCCGATACGGTCGACGTATGCGATTCGTGGCGACGGCTGACTGGCAGCTGGGCATGACCGCGCACTACCTGGGCGCCGAGGCTCGTCCACGCTACGCCGAGGCGCGGCTCGAGGCCGTGCGCCGCATCGGTGCGGTGGCGGCCGAGCACGACGCCGAGCTCGTCGTGGTCGCGGGCGACGTGTTTGAGTCCAACCTGCTCGACCGCACGATCCTGCTCCGCGCCTTCGAAGCGTTGCGTACGTTCACCGTGCCCGTCTACCTTCTGCCCGGCAACCACGATCCGCTCGATGCCGGCTCGATCTACACCTCCGAGCTCTTCCGCAGCCAATGCCCGCCGCACGTGCACGTCCTCGATCGAAGCGGCGTGCACGAGGTCGCGCCGGGGGTCGAGCTGGTCGCCGCTCCATGGCCCAACAAGAACCCCAGGGTCGACCTGGTCGCCGCATCGATCGTCGACCTAGCCCCTCCCGAGGGTGTTCTCCGAATCCTGGTGGGTCACGGCGCGACCGACAGCCTCAACCCCGACGCCACGTCGCTCGCCACGATCGTCGAGGCAGGCCTCACCTCTGCGCTCGGCGACAGTCGCCTGCACTTCGTGGTGCTCGGCGATCGTCACTCGACGTTCGAGGTCACCGACCGTGTCTGGTACCCGGGAACGTCCGAGGTCACCGCGCGCCGCGAGAACGCGCCCGGCAACGTGCTCGTCGTCGACCTCACCCCCACCGGCGCTCAGGTCACACCGGTGCATGTGGGTCGATGGCGCTACCTGGTGCACCGTGCGCCGCTCGACAGCGACGCCGACATCGATGCGCTGCAGGCCGCACTCGAGGCGATGCCCGACAAGCACCGCACTGCGCTCTGGCTCGTGCTGGAGGGCACGCTCACCGTGACGCAGAAGGCGCGCCTCGACGTGTTGCTGGGCGACCAGGGGGCGTTGTTCGCACGGCTCGGCAGCTGGGAGCGTCACGAAGACCTCCATGTCGTGCCCGACGACGCCGACTTCGCCGATCTCGGCCTCACCGGGTTCGCCGACGACGCCGTCAGCGAGCTGCGCGCCTTGGCCGGGGCCGATGGCGATGCTGACGCCGCCGAGGTCGCCCGCAACGCACTTGCGCTGCTGGTGCGGCTGAGCGGAGCGCCGACGTGAGGATCATCCGCATGCGGCTCAAGGACTTTCGCAGCATCGAGGAGTCGGAGGTGCGCTTCGACGCGGCCAACATCACGGTGGTCGAGGGTCCCAACGAGAGCGGCAAGTCATCCATCGCCGATGCACTGGCGATCCTGCGCCTTCACAAGGACTCCACGAACAAGAGCGTGGTCAAGAACCTCAAGCCCGTCCATCGCGACGTCGGCACCGAGATCGAGCTCGAGGCTCAGTCAGGTCCCTACCACTTCACCTACTTCAAGCGGTACAACTCCCAGCGGTCGACGACGCTCTCGATCCACGAGCCCGTCGTCGAGTCCTTCACGGGCGACGCGGCCCACGAGCGGGCCAACGCGATCTTCGACGAGACGCTCGACGCGCAGCTGTGGGACGCGCTGCAGATCACCCAGGGACAGTCGCTGCTCCAGCCGCTGCTCGCCGACATCGAGCCGCTCAAAGGTGCACTCGAATCGACAGGGGAGGACCCGGGCAGCTCGGGCGGAGGTGGACTCCTCAACCGTGTCGCCGATGAACGTCTGCGCTACTTCACCGAGACGACCGGCAAGCCGAAGGGCGATTACGCCGCGGCAATCAACGAGGTGGAGCGTCTCGAGGGCGAGGTCACACGCCTCACCGACGACGTCGACAAGGCCGACCGTCTCGCTACCCAGTTCGCGCGCAACGGCAAGGATCTGCTGGAGAAGAAGGTCGCCCAGGTCGACAAGGCCGAGCAGGTCGCCGACCTCGAGGCCCGCAGCGGCGCGCTTGGCGATCTGCGCAGCGCCTTCGAAGTCGCCGAGCTCACCCTCGCCAAGGCAGAGGTCATCGCCGAAGCGGCGGCTTCGGCCGCAACGGTGCGCACGACCCTCGTCGACGAGCTCGATGCAGCGCGGGTCTCGCGTGATTCGGCAGCCGGTCAATTGGCCGTGCTGACCACCGATCTGCAGCCGCACATCGACCGCTACGAGTCCTCCGTGGTGACGCTCGGTGAGATCAAGGCGGTCGTTCTCGCCGCCGCAGAGGCCAGTCGACTCGCCGCCGACCACCTCTCGCGAGCAATGGCGGTCACCGACCTCGCGTCCGTCGTCGACCGGTTGCAAAGGGCCGACGCCGCCCGGTCGGAGGTGCAGGACCTGGTCACGTACCTCGACACCCACTCGATCGACGAGACGGTCATCAGCGAGATGGCCGCGGCGCAGCTCGCGTTGACCACCGCGGCATCGCGCCGGGACGCGGTGGCTCCTCGCCTGACCGTCGAGCAGCTCGGAGCCGAGCAGGTCACCGTCGACGGCGTGGTGGTCGACGGATCGGCCCAGAGGTCAGTCGTCGCTGACACCCTCGTCGAGGTGGGTGGCATCGTGCGGGTGCGGGTCGTCCCGGGCGACGACGCAGCAGGTGGCTCGTCCGACGTCGCCGACGCCGAGGAGAAGTACGCAGCCCTGCTGCGGCAGCATCACGTCGGCAGCCTCGAGGCCGCGCAGTCGGCATCGGCCGAGCGATCCTTTCAGTCGGCGCGGCTCGCCGAGGTGCGCGTCGAGCTCGCGTCAGCGCTTGGCGACTCGAGCCACGAGGCACTGATGCAGCAGCACGCCACCTTGCTGGCACGGGTCGGGTCGCTCCCACCCGTTGCTGATGACGACACCGGTGATGCGCAGGCGGCGGACGAGGTGGCCGAGGCGGCCGAGGTCGCGCTGGAGACTGCCGTTGCTGAGGCCTCCGCGGCCCAGGTCGAGGTCGACATCGCGCGCGAGGCTCGCGATGCGGCGACGCAGGGTTCGCTCCGAGCGACCCAGCAGGCCGAGATGCAACGTGTCTGGCACGACGACCTCGAGCGCCGACTCACGTTGGCCCGGAAGCGGCAGGGCGACGACGACGTCGAGGCCCGCCGTGTCGCGCTCCTCACCGAGCTCGGGGTGGCGGTAGCCGGGGTCGACGCGCGCCGGACGGCTCTCGCGTCGGCTGACGCCGACATGCTCGAGGCTGAGCTCACCAACGCGCGTGGGTCCCTGGCTCGTCTGACCACCGACGTCTCGGACATCGAGGCCAGCCAGAACCAGCTGCTCGGCCAGCTTGAGGCGACGGGTGCGAACGGGCTCCAGGACGAGTTCGACGCCGCCACGGCCGACCTCGAGGACGCGCGCCGGCTGCTGATGTCCACGACGGCGCGCGCTCGGGCGGCCCGGCTCCTGCACGCCACCTTGTCGGCCCACCACTCCGAGGCGCAGCGGCGCTACGTCGCACCGTTCAAGCAGGCGATCGAGGCCCTCGGGGCGACGGTCTTCGGCAAGGGCTTCACTGTCGCCGTCGGGCCAGCGCTCACGATCGACTCACGCACGCTCGATGGCAAGACCCTCCCGTTCGATCAGCTCTCCGGAGGCACTCGCGAGCAGCTGGCAATCCTCGGCCGCCTTGCATGTGCACAGCTCGTCGACCCTGCCGAGGGCGCTCCGTTGGTCATCGACGATGCCTTCGGCTACGCCGACGACGACCGGCTGCTGGCGATGTCCCAGGTGTTCAACCTTGTCGGCCAGACGGCGCAGATCATCATCCTCACGTGTTATCCGCGTCGCTTCCAGGACATCGGCAACGCTCACACGGTTCGGCTGACCTGACTTCGTCAGCCCCGACCCCGTGATCGCGCCTCTGAGAAGGCCGCCAAGGCTACGACCGAGACCCAGGTGTACCCGGGCCAGAGTGCCAGGCGTTCGAAGGCACCTATCGACGACGACGCGTCGGTGACGACGAGCGTGAAGAACACCGCCACGCCGATCGCGGAAAGGGCGGCGACGGCGAGAGTCGACCGGCCCATCCTCGGATGCGTGCTGAGCAGGCCCACGCCGAGCAGCAGCAGCGCCGTGGGTTGTGCGAGGAAGATCGGCAGGGCGACGAACGAGTGGAGGTAGACGTTCTCGTTGCCCGGCACAAGCCCCACGGCGATCGAGCCCAAACCAGAGATCGACCAGGCGATCATGGAAGCGGTGAGGGCTCGGCCGGCCGGGCGCCGCAGCCCGAGCAACAGTGCGCCGATCGCGAGGGTGCACCCGAAGTAGACGAAGCCGACGTTCATCAAGGCATGCCACGGCGAGCAGAGGGCGGCGCCGTCAAGCATCCGGCACCGGGTGTAACCGAGGTCGCTGATGGTGTTGTCGACGTAGGAGTAGGACGCCGACGCTCGCCGGCCGACGATGAGCTCGAGGGCGATGATGAGCGGCTGCATCGTCCAGACGGCAGCACCGATGACCCAGAGTCCAGCGCCGGGGCGCACCGGCGTGCTCAGCGCAGTGCCTGCTTGAGGTCGTCGATCAGATCAGCGGTGTCCTCGATGCCGACCGAGAGTCGGACCAGGTCATCCGGCACTTCGAGCAAGGTGCCGGCGGTCGAGGCATGCGTCATGGCGCCGGGGTGCTCGATGAGCGATTCGATGCCACCAAGACTCTCCGCGAGGGTGAAGAGCTTGGTGCGGGCGCACAAGTCGTGCGCGGCCCGCTGCCCGCCCTTCAGCCGGACCGAGATCATGCCGCCGAACCTGCTCATCTGCCTGGCCGCGACCTCGTGTCCGGGGTGGCCCTCAAGGCCTGGGTAGAGCACCGACGCGATGGCCGGGTGGCTCTGGAGCACCTCGACGATGGCCTCGGCATTGTCGCAGTGCTTGTCCATGCGGACGGCGAGAGTCTTGGCCCCGCGGAACGTCAGATAGGCATCGAACGGGCTCGGCACCCCACCGGCGCCGTTCTGCAGGAAGGCGAAGTGCGAGTCGAGCTCTTCGTCGTCGGTGACGAGGACTCCTCCGACGACATCGGAGTGCCCGCCGATGTACTTCGTCGTCGAGTGCAGGACGACGTCGGCCCCCAGGGCGAGGGGTTGCTGGAGGTAGGGCGACGCGAAGGTGTTGTCGACGACCAGCTTGGCGTCGGCGGCATGGGCGATCTGCGAGATGGCGGCGATGTCGCCCACGTTGAGCAATGGGTTGGTGGGTGTCTCGATCCAGACGAGCTTGGTCGTTGGTGTCACGGCGGCTCGGATGGCGTCGAGGTCGTTGACGGCAGCGGGTGTGTACGTGACGCCCCACTGGCTGAAGACCTTGTCGATCAGGCGAAAGGTGCCACCGTAGGCGTCGTCGGGGATGACGAGGTGGTCGCCAGGGCGCAGCATCGACCTGAGAGCGCAGTCGGTCGCGGCCATGCCTGAGCTGAACGCGCGTCCGTGCGCTCCGTTCTCCAGAGCAGCGAGGTTGGCCTCGAGGGCCGTGCGGGTGGGGTTGCCGGTACGGGCGTACTCGTAGCCGCCGCGCATGTTGCCAACGCCGTCCTGCGCGAACGTCGAGCTGGCGTAGATCGGGACGTTGACGGCGCCTGTCTGCGGGTCGGGTTCGAATCCGGCGTGGATCGCGCGGGTCGCGAAGCCGTGGCTGCTGCCGCCGGCCTTGCCATTGGCATTGCCTTCGTCGTTCGTCGTGCTCATACGTGCACCCCAAGCAGGTCGTGGCGGGTAAGAACGCCTAGTGGTTTGCCGTCCTCGATGACCATCACGGCGTCACTCGTGGTGAGTGCCTTGAGGGCGTCGTCGAGACCCTCGCCTGAGCCGAGGAGGGGTAGCGCGGGCTCCATGTGCTGGGCGACGGAGTCGGTGAGCTGGGCGCGGCCCTCGAAGACCGCGCTGATCAGGGCGCGCTCGTTGACGCTGCCGGCGACCTCACCGATGACGACGGGGGGCTCCGCGCCGACGACGGGCATCTGCGAGACGTTGTACTCGCGCAGGATCTCGATGGCGTCGCGGATCGTCTCCGACGGGTGCGTGTGAACGAGCGCCGGCATCAGGCCGGACTTGCTGCGCAGCAGGTCGCCGACGCTCATCTGGTGCGCCACACCGTCGAGGGGCTCGTGCAGGAACCCGTAGGACGACATCCACTCGTCGTTGAAGATCTTGGCGAGATAGCCGCGGCCGCCATCGGGAAGCAGCACCACGATCAGTGCATCGGGGCCGGCCTTCTCGGCGACCCGGAGGGCGGCGACGGCGGCCATGCCACAGGATCCGCCGACGAGGAGGGCCTCCTCGCGGGCGAGGCGGCGGGTCATCTCGAAGGAGTCGGCATCGGACACCGCGATGATCTCGTCGGGAATGGTCGGGTCGTACGCGCTGGGCCAGAAATCCTCGCCCACCCCCTCGACGAGGTAGGGCCGGCCGGTGCCACCGGAGTAGACCGAGCCCTCGGGGTCGGCGCCGATGATCTTGACGGCGCCGCCGGAGACCTCCTTGAGGTAGCGACCGACGCCGGTGATGGTGCCGCCGGTGCCGACGCCGGCCACGAAGTGGGTGACCTTGCCGTCGGTGTCGGCCCAGATCTCGGGGCCGGTGGTCTCGTAGTGGCTCTGGGGGCCCGCCGGGTTGGAGTACTGGTCCGGCTTCCATGCGCCGTCGGTCTCGCGCACGAGACGGTCCGACACGCTGTAGTAGCTGTCCGGGTGGTCGGGCGGGACCGACGTGGGGCACACGATGACCTCGGCGCCGTAGGCGCGCATGGCGTTGCGCTTCTCCTCGCCGACCTTGTCGGGGCACACGAAGATGCACTTGTAGCCACGCTGTTGGGCGACGAGAGCCAGGCCGATGCCGGTGTTGCCCGACGTCGGCTCAACGATTGTCCCGCCGGGCTTGAGGGCGCCCGACGCCTCTGCGGCATCGACCATCTTCACCGCGATGCGGTCCTTGGCGCTGCCGCCGGGGTTGAGGTATTCGATCTTGGCGACCACAGTCGCGGATCCCGCGGGGGTGACCGAGTTGAGCTTGACCAGCGGGGTGTTGCCGATCAGCTCGACGATGTGTTCAGCAATGCGCATGGGGCCATTCTTGCACCCGTGCGCACGCCACCAGATGTGATGGGCTGCCGTTCACTTTCTCGCCGCGCGTGAAGGAGAACCCCTCACATCGTGAAGGTTTGGCGGGTCAGGGGGTGGTGAGGACGGGTGCGGCTTCCTTGACCTCGAGGATGGTGGTGGGTCCGGTGGCTTCAAGGGTCTGACCCAAGGTCTGCCATGGCCCGCCGTCGACACGGAACCTGACCTGGTAGGTGACGTCGACGCGAGGGTTGACCTTGTTCGCGGTGTTGCGGTAGCGGTGAGTGACGTCCATCGCAGGGTAGGGGCGGCCGGGCCTGGTGGTCGCGGCGCTGCTGCCGTCGCCGTGGTCCCAGCGGTAGGTGAGCGGGTCGGCGAGCAGGTCGATGTCGAAGCCGAGCAGGCTGATGCTGCGACGGAACTCCTGGGGGTTGGTGTAGAAGATCGTCTCGATGTTGACGAGTGTCTGCCGTCCGGGTTGGACGCGAACTTGGAGCCTTGGTAGCCCGATCTGCCTTACCGCTCGCAGGATGTCGCCCTGGGTCAGCTCGGGTGCATCGGGGTCCGGCTCCGGCTTCGGGTCAGCGGGGACAGCATCGCGGCACCCATACCGCGGGATGACCGGATCAACCATGCATACGTCGCTTACGAACAGATCAGGGGGAATCAATCTCGCGCCGTGCGTCTCCTTTGTGATGGGCACTAATTTTCTCTCGTAGGGAGAGTGCTTTCCGACGGTCAAAATCAGGGAGGCATCCTTTTGAACGGGTTTCACACGGACCTCCGCCGACGATGGCTCGACCGATGCAGCGAGAAATGCCGCAACGGTGGCAGCGATCATTGCTGCCCTCACGGCGCCGCCTGGAGTTCGAAGGTGTCAAGAATCCACGACCGCGATTGCTTGCGGAGGATGAAGGTCAGATCCGAACTTTCAGGGTGTCCAGCGTGGGGCTTTGAGTGCGCTGAGTCCAGAATTACGCCAGGCGGCGAAGACACCGAGCCGTAAACAATAGGTTCCAGCTTGCCGAAGTCCAGTTTGAGCACGCCGAGCTTCCAGTCGGAGTCTTTGAAGTAGCCGCCGGCTTTGTAGGTCCTTTCGTACAGGGTGATGTAGCTCTGGCAGCCTTCGCACATGGGCGAGGAGAGTCGGCGGAGCTCGGTTGTGTCTCCGGTGTTGGAGGCGTAGTTGAACACGTCGATGTAGTGCTTGACGAAGGCGGCAGCACCTTCACGTGTGTTGAGCTTCGCCTGGGCCGGCATGGTGGGTGCCGGGACGGTCGGCTTCGTGAGAGTGGGGCTGGAGCTGGATTCGGGAGCGCGGGGTGCGGGGTCGGAGCAGGCACCGAGGCCCAACAGGGCCAGCAGGACAATTCCCCCGAATCGCATGCCCGCAAGTTACCCAACATGCGCGGTATTCGTAAGCCCCAAGCCGCCGACCTGTGGACATCAGCCCGTCAGCACCATCATCGCGGCGCAGACACGCGGCATCCCGCGGCAGCGCGGGAGGGATCAGGGGCGGAGGGGGCGTCCCTGCGAGTCGTTGGGCTCCCCGGTCAGGATGATGATGCCGTCGACGAATGACCAGAGCGCGCCGATGCCGCAGGTCACGATGGCCACCACTAGCTGAGCGACGCCGACTCCGACATCGCCCATGTACATGCGCCCGATGCCGAACGGGACGAGCAGCTGCAGGAGCCCGGCGACGAGCTTCTGCTTGTCGGAGTAAGGCACGCCGGTCATGGGGTGCACGCCGTAAGGAGCGCCGGGACCGGCGCCGTAGACATAACCCGGAGGGGCGTAACCGGGCGGCGGTGGATACCCCGTCTGCTGCTGGCCGTAGTTCGGTGGCGGAGGAGGCGCGTAGCCCGGGGGAGGTGGATATCCACCTGGAGGCGGGTAGGTGGGAGGTGGGTTGGCCCGCCCGTGGTCGGGTTCCCCGCCGTCCTTCTCGAGGGAAACGGTTGGCTCGTTCTCGTCCTCGGGCTCCGGCGGGGTTGTCGTCATGGCCCCACCCTAGGACCCCGC
>NZ_JACMOM010000311.1 GCF_014378035.1 Aeromicrobium sp.
CCGGTCTGGCCGGAGCGTCGGCCGCTGCCACGTTCGGTGGACTCGGTTACCAGGGCGAGGCGTTCACGTTCCACGACTCGCCGCGCCGCGCGCACTCGATCGCGGCCCAGGGTGGCATCAACGCCGCGAAGAACTACAAGGAGGACGGCGACTCCGTCCACCGCCTCTTCTACGACACGGTCAAGGGCGGCGACTTCCGCTCGCGCGAGTCCAACGTCTACCGGCTCGCGCAGGTGTCGGTCAACATCATCGACCAGTGCGTCGCCCAAGGCGTCCCGTTCGCCCGCGAGTACGGCGGTCTGCTCGACAATCGTTCGTTCGGTGGCGTGCAGGTCTCACGTACGTTCTATGCCCGCGGCCAGACCGGCCAGCAGCTCCTGCTCGGCGCCTACCAGGCGCTCGAGCGTCAGATCGCGGCCGGCACCGTGAAGATGAACACCCGCCACGAGATGCTCGAGCTGATCATGGTCGACGACCGGGCTCGCGGCATCGTCGTCCGCGACATGGTCACCGGTGACATCGAGACCCACACAGCCGATGCGGTCGTGCTCGCCTCCGGTGGCTACGGCAATGTCTTCTTCCTGTCGACCAACGCGATGGGCAGCAACACCACGGCCACGTGGCGCGCACACCGCAAGGGTGCCTACTTCGCCAATCCCTGCTACACGCAGATCCACCCGACCTGCATCCCGGTGAGCGGTGACTACCAGTCCAAGCTCACCCTGATGTCGGAGTCACTTCGCAACGACGGCCGCATCTGGGTGCCCAAGAAAGCGGGCGACGATCGTCTCGCCAGCGACATCCCCGAGGACGAGCGCGACTACTACCTCGAGCGCATCTACCCGGCGTTCGGCAACCTGGTACCTCGCGACATCGCATCGCGCGCTGCCAAGTACCAGTGCGACGACGGCAGGGGTGTCGGCCCCGGTGGGCTGGGTGTCTATCTCGACTTCGCTGAGGCCATCGAGCGTCTGGGACGTCCGGCCGTCGAGGCCAAGTACGGCAACCTCTTCGAGATGTATGCGCAGATCACCGGTGAGAACCCGTACGAGCAGCCGATGCGCATCTACCCGGCGGTGCACTACACGATGGGCGGTCTCTGGGTCGACTACGACCTGCAGAGCAACCTCACCGGACTGTTCGTCGCCGGTGAGGCCAACTTCTCCGAGCACGGGGCCAACCGCCTCGGCGCCTCCGCATTGATGCAGGGCTTGGCCGACGGCTACTTCGTCCTTCCCTACACGTTGGCCAATTACCTGGCCGACGGACCGTACGACAAGGTCGACGAACAACATCCGGCCGTCCTCGAGGCGCTGGAGGCGGTCCAGCAGCGCATCGACAAGTTCCTCTCCATCAACGGCAACCGCACCGTCGACTCCTTCCACAAGCAGCTCGGCCAGATCATGTGGGACTACTGCGGCATGGAGCGCTCCGAGGAGGGGCTGGTCAAGGCCATCGGCATGATCCGTGACCTCAAGGCGGAATTCTGGTCGAACGTCAAGGTGTCCGGTGTGAACGAGGAGCTCAACCAGACCCTCGAGCGCGCCGGACGGGTTGCCGACTTCCTCGAGCTTGGCGAGCTGATGTGCATCGATGCCTTGCAGCGTCGAGAGTCGTGTGGTGGGCATTTCCGAACAGAGAGCCAGACCGAGGACGGTGAGGCGCTGCGTCACGACAACGAGTACGCCTACGTCTCGGCGTGGGAGTTCGGCGGCGAGATGCCGACCCTGCACAAGGAACCGTTGGAGTACGAGTACGTCGAGATGAAGTCCAGGAGCTACAAGTGAACATCACCCTTCGGGTATGGCGTCAGAAGAACGCTGATGAAAAAGGCAAGATGGTCACCTACGGCCTCGAGGACGTCAGCGCGGACATGTCGTTCCTTGAGATGCTGGACGTGCTCAACGAGCAGCTGACTCTCTCGGGCGATCAGCCGATCGCGTTCGATCATGACTGCCGTGAGGGCATCTGCGGATCGTGCGGCGTGGTCATCAACGGCGTGGCCCACGGGCCCGAGGTCGCCACGGCCTGCCAGCTGCACATGCGCAGCTTCGAGGACGGCGCTGTCATCGACGTCGAGCCTTGGCGCGCCGGCGCGTTCCCGGTCATCAAGGATCTTGTGGTCGATCGCACGGCTTTCGACCGGATCATCCAGGCTGGTGGCTACATCAGTGCGCCGACCGGGTCAGCGCCCGAGGCCAACAACCTGCCGGTCCGCAAGGAGGACGCCGACCATGCCTTCGAGTCGGCCGCCTGCATCGGCTGCGGCGCCTGTGTGGCGGCGTGCCCCAACGGCTCGGCGATGCTCTTCACCGCGGCCAAGATCACGCACCTCGGACTGCTGCCCCAGGGCCAGCCCGAGCGCGAGTCGAGGGTCATCGGCATGATCGAGCAGCACGACCACGAAGGCTTCGGAGGCTGCACCAACATCGGTGAGTGCACTGCGGCTTGTCCCAAGGGCATCCCGCTCGACACCATCAGCCGTCTGAACCGCGACCTCCTGGGTGCATTGGCCAGCGGCAAGGCCTGACGCACGTGAGCGTCATCGGTGTCGGGGAATTGAGCCCTCGACACCGATGACGTCGTGGGTCGGCAGGTGGGACCGTCCGGCCGGCCCTAGGCTCTCGGCATGACTTCTGCGCCCACAGGCACCCTCGACGGCTGGACGGTCGTCCCGTTCACGGTGGGTGCGATCACCCACGACTGCTACGAGAAGGGTTCGGGCCCCGGTGTCGTGCTCATACCCGAGATCCCCGGAATGACGCCCGAGGTGCTCGGCCTGGCGGAGCACCTCGTCGAGTCCGGATTCACCGTGGTCGTGCCGTCCCTGTTCGGGACGCCGGGGCGGGCCATGTCGCCCGCCTATGTCGCCGGGGTCGTTGCCAAGCTGTGCGTCGCGTCGGAGTTCCGCGCCTTCGCCACCGGGGCGGCCCGGCCCGTGAGCGAGTACCTGCGCGGGGTGGCCCGCGCCCTGGATGCCCGCACACCCGGCAAGGGCGTCGGGGTGATCGGCATGTGCTTCACCGGCGGCTTCGCACTTGCGGCAGCCGTCGACGACTCGGTGATCGCACCGGTCATGAGTCAGCCCTCCGTGCCCTTCCCACTGGGCAGGAAGCGCCAGGCTGATGTCGGTCTGTCATCTGAGGAGCTCACCACCGTCAAGGCGCGCACTGAGAACGACGGCCTCTGCGTGATGGGTCTGCGGTTCAGCGAGGACAAGGCAGTGTCTCCTTTGCGCTTCAAGGCGCTGGCGGAGCAGCTCGGCGACGCCTTCGAGGTCATCGAGCTCGACTCGTCCAAGGGCAACGCGGGAGGGTTCTCGTCCTCGGCCCACTCGGTGCTGACCCACGAGATGCGTGACGCCGATGGCCATCCGGCACGTGAGGCCCGCACGAAGGTCGTCGCCTTCTTGAAGAAGAGACTCAACCCGAGCTGACCGCTCAGCCGACGAAGGATTTTCGTTAGCATGGGTAATTTGTTATGCTAAGGATGTGCCCACCGACTCGCATCACCTCGCTCGTGCGGTGGCTCGGCTCAACCGTCGGTTGCGCCAGGAGCGCAAGACCGATCTGACCCCCACGCAGCTCTCGGTGCTCGGTGCAGTGCGCACGCTCGGACCGTCGACGCCGAGCGCGATCGCGGCGCACGAGCGCGTCCGGCCCCCCTCCATCACCCGCACTCTCAGTTGCCTGGTCGATGAGGGTCTCGCGCGGCGCGAGCCGCATCCCGACGACGGCCGGCAGGTGCTGATCTCGGTCTCCGACAAGGGTGAGGCAACTCTGGCCGCCGAGCGTGCCCGACGTGATGAATGGCTCGACCACCGCCTCGCCCAGCTCACCACGCCGGAACGCAAGACCCTGCGGGAGGCGACCGCCCTGCTGGAGAAGCTGGCCAACACATGAGCCCCATGTTCCAAGCCCTGGCAATTCGCAACTACCGCGTCTACATGGCCGGCTCGATCATCTCGAACACCGGCACGTGGATGCAGCGCGTCGCGCAGGACTGGCTCGTGCTCCAGCTGACCCACAGCGGCACGGCCCTCGGCATCGTGACGGGCTTGCAGCTGCTTCCGGCGTTGCTGCTCTCGCCGATCGCCGGCGTTGTCGCCGACCGCGTCCCCAAGCGCACCATCCTGCGATTCACCCAGCTCGCCATGGCAGCTCCGGCTGCGATGTTGGGCATGCTCGCCGTCACCGGCGTCGTCCAGACGTGGCATGTCTACGTCCTGGCATTCGTGTTCGGCATCGGCACCGCATTCGACGCACCGGCGCGCCAGTCGTTCGTGGTCGAGATCGTCGGCCGGGACGACCTGGCCAACGCCGTCGGGCTGAACTCGGCGTCCTTCAACGTCGCCCGCATGATCGGCCCCGCCCTCGCCGGCGTGCTCATCGCAGCCCTCGGCTCAGGCACGCGAGCCGCTGGCTGGGTCATCCTGGTCAACGCGATCAGCTATGTCGCGGTGTTCATCTCGCTGCAGCTGCTCGATGGCACGCGGCTGCGCCCATCGCCCATCGTCGGCACGCGCAAGGGGGCTGTGCGCGAAGGTGTGACGTACGTTCGCTCACGGCCTGATCTCGTGCTGATCATGTGTTGCGTGTTCTTCGTCGGGACGTTCGGGATGAACTTCCAGATGACGAGCGCACTGATGGCGACCGAGGTCTTCCACAAGGGAGCCGGCGAGTACGGCCTGTTGGCCTCCATCATGGCGTTCGGCTCGTTGGGCGGTGCGCTCCTCGCGGCCCGCCGTACCAAGCCGCGGCTGCGCTTCGTCGTGCTCGCCGGTGGTGCATTCAGCCTGGTCGAGATCGCGTCGGGGCTGATGCCGAGCTACGTCACGTTCGCGGCGATCCTGCCGGTGCTGGGCTTGTGCGCGCTCACGATGGTCACGTCGGCGAACGCCATGATCCAGATGACGTCGAGCCCCATGATGCGCGGACGTGTCGCTGCGCTGTACCTGATGATCTTCCTCGGCGGCTCGCCGTTCGGCTCACCCTTGGTCGGCTGGGTCGGAGAGGCGTTCGGTGCTCGATGGATGTTGATCGGCGGTGGTGCGGTCTCGCTGGTCGGCATCATCGTGGCCACCGCGTGGTACGCCTCGCGCGAGGACGTGCAGAACGACGAGTTGCGGACGGCGGCCCGCAATCTACCGTGGGGGTATGCACGTCGAGCGAACATTCACGGTGTCCAGGCCCATTGAGGCAGTATTCGCCTACCTGTCTGATTTTGAGAACACCAACCAGTGGGACCCCGGAACGCTCGAGACGCGACGCACCGGTGGCGACGGTGGCATCGGCACGACCTACGCCAACCGGTCACAGTTCATGGGGCGCGAGACCGAGCTGGCGTACGAGACGATCGGCCACGACGCTCCCACCTTCTTCTCGTGCCGGGGCAGGAACAAGACGGCGACCGCCACCGACAGCATGACGTTCACCCGTGACGGTGACCGCACGCAGATTCGCTACCGAGCAGACTTCCAGTTCCACGGCATCATCAAGTTCGTCGCTCCTTTCGTCGTGAAGGGCAAGCTCGACGCGCTCGCGGACGAGACGGTGGAGCAGATCACCAAGACTCTCGAAGCGCAGAACGCCTGACCCGGCGGCGGCGGCCGCAGAAGCGATATCCTGACGACATGTCCATGGCGGAGTCACTCGCGAGATCGGTTGACATCGTCACGCCCGACCTCATCGAGGTCCGCCGCGAGCTGCACGCGTATCCCGAGCTGTCATGGCACGAGGAGCGCACCACCGATCTCGTGGCGACCTGGATGGACAAGAGCGGCATCTCGTACGAGCGCTTCGAGGGCACCGGGCTGATGGCCGAGATCGGGCCGGACGGTGGACCCATCGTGGCCTTGCGCGCCGACCTCGACGGACTCCCGGTCACCGACACATCTCAGGACCCGTGGCGGTCGAGCATTCCGGGCGTCTCTCACTCCTGCGGTCACGACGTCCACATCGCCGCCCTGCTCGGCGCCAGCGTGGCCCTGGCGCAGGCGCAAGCCGAGCACACGTTGCCCGTCCGGGTGCGAATGATCTTCCAGCCCGCCGAGGAGGTCATGCCCGGTGGGGCTCTCCGGCTCCTCTCGGCGGGTGTGCTCAAAGGTGTGTCTCGCATCTTCGCCCTGCACTGCGACCCCTCGCTCGACGTCGGCCAGGTTGGTCTGCGCGAGGGCCCCATCACCGGCGCGTCCGACCAGATCCACGTCCAGCTCAGCGGTCGCGGCGGGCACACATCTCGACCGCACCTGACCGAAGACCTCACGTACGCCCTCGGCAGCCTCCTGACGCAGCTGCCCGCAGTGCTGTCGCGTCGATTCGACCCCCGTGCCGGCGCGAGCATGGTGTGGGGGCAGATTCACTCGGGCAACGCCTCCAACGTCATACCGTCGACCGGCGAGCTCAGCGGCACGTTGCGCATGCTCGACTCCGCGGCATGGCACCAGGCCGAGCACCTCGTCCGGGGGCTGATCAGCGACATCATCGAGCCGTTCGGCGTGAGCGCCGACGTCACCTACATCCGCGGTGTGCCGCCGGTCGTCAACGACTTCGGCGCCACCGAGATCCTCCGTCGGGCAGTCACCGACGCGATCGGACCGAGCGGCGTCGCGTCCACGGCGCAGAGCCTGGGCGGGGAGGACTTCGCCTGGTACGTCGAGGCCGTTCCCGGCGCCATGGGACGGCTCGGCACGCGCACGCCCGACGGGCCGACGTACGACCTGCACCAGGGCAACCTGCGTATCGACGAGCGGGCGATCGCCGTCGGAGCCAAGGTCCTGGCCTGCGCTGCGGTGTCCTGAACCACCGGCTGAGCGGTGCTGAGGTTACAAATCGGTATAGGGCCTCGCCAATACACCTGTGGCTCTCCCCCGTGCGCCACACGGCCACTAGGGTTCGGACCACGTGCCGGGTTTCCGGCTCAGTACTGAGGAGGAATTTTGCGTCGATTGACCAAGTTTTCAGCCGTCGCAGCCGTCGCCACGCTAGCCCTCGCGGGCTGCGGAAGCAGTGACAGCAGCGGCAGCAATGGCGGCTCGGGCGGCAAGCCCAGCGCAAACAAGGACGTCTGCAAGACGGCCAAGGGTGACGGGCCGAAGATCGGTCTTGCCTACGACGTGGGTGGCCGCGGCGACCAGTCCTTCAACGACTCGGCCTATGCCGGTCTCGAGAAGGCCGTCTCCGACTTCAGCGCAACGTGCGTCGAGGGCGAGGCCACCGATGGTGAGGCGGAGTCCGCCCGCGAGGATCGTCTGCGCAATTTCGCTGAGAGCGGCGCCACCGCGATCGTCGGCGTCGGCTTCGCCTACGCCGACTCGGTCAACAAGGTCGCTCCTGACTTCCCTGATGTCAACTTCGCGATCGTCGACGGCTTCGACCCGGACAAGACCCCCAACGCCAATGTCGCCTACCTGACCTTCGCCGCCAACGAGGGTTCCTTCCTCGCCGGTGTCGCAGCGGCCGAGAAGAGCAAGTCCGGCACCATCGGCTTCGTCGGTGGCGTCAACAACGCGCTGATCCAGGGCTTCGAAGCGGGCTACGTGGCCGGGGCCAAGGCTGCCAAGCCCGACATCAAGGTCGAGGTCGCGTACATCGAGGAGTCCAACCTCAAGGGCTTCAACGACTCAGCCGGTGGCAAAGCGGCCGCAACGGGTGAGTTCGACAAGGGCGCCGACATCGTCTACCACGCTGCCGGCAACTCGGGGTCGGGCATCTTCGACGCCGCGGTCGAGGCGGGCGATGGCAAGTTCGCCATCGGAGTCGACTCCGACCAGTACCTCACGGCTACCAACGCGCAGAAGCCACACATCCTGACCTCGGCGCTCAAGCGTGTCGATGTCGCGACGTTGGACTTCATCAAGTCGGTCGACGCGGGCAAGCCGGTCACGAGCTATGTGACCTACGACCTCAAGAACGATGGCGTCGGCTACTCCACCTCCGGTGGCTTCATCGACGACATCACCTCGGACCTCGAGGGCTACAAGGCGAAGATCGTCGCGGGCGACATCAAGGTGCCCACCGCGCCGTAGAGCACACCGTGACACCGTCGGACCTGGGCCGGGCGCCAGCGCGTCTGGCTCAGGTCCGGCACTTTCGGGTCAGTAGAGTCTTCACGAGCCAAGCCTCGGGACAAGACGTAGGGAGAGGTGTCCGTGTGACGCAAGCAGCCGTCGAGCTGCGGGGGATCGGCAAGAGATTCCCCGGAGTGATCGCCAACCAGTCCGTCGATCTCACGATCCGGCCTGGCACCGTTCACGCGTTGATCGGAGAGAACGGGGCGGGCAAGTCGACGTTGATGAAGATCCTCTACGGCGTTCAGCGGCCCGACGAGGGCACGATCCGGATCAACGGGGAAGAGGTCGTCCTCAAGACCCCGACCGCCGCGATCGAGCACCACGTGGGCATGGTCTTCCAGCACTTCATGCTTGCGGACAATCTCTCGGTGCTCGAGAACATCGTCCTCGGTGCCGAGAAGCTGCACGGCATCGGTGGCGCAGCGCGTGCCGAGATCACGCGCATCTCCGACCGCTTCGGATTCGAGCTCGAGCCAGACACCTTGGTCGAGAAGCTGGGTGTGGCTGACCGCCAGCGTCTGGAGATCGCCAAGGTCCTGTACCGGGGTGCCAGCATCATCATCCTCGACGAGCCCACGTCCGTCTTGGTGCCGCAGGAGGTCGACGCTCTGTTCGTCAACCTCCGCGAGCTGATCAGCGCAGGAAACTCCGTCCTGTTCATCTCCCACAAGCTCGACGAGGTGCTTGCAATCGCCGATGACATCACGGTGATGCGTCGCGGCACGACTGTCGGCACCGCAGATCCCAAGACCGCGACCAAGCGGCAGCTGGCCGAGATGATGGTGGGCTCCGAGCTGCCGTCGCCCGAGACGGGGGAGTCGACCGTCACCGACACCGAGGAGCTGACCCTCGCCGGTGTCACGCTGACCGACGAGTTCGGCCGTAACCTGCTGACGGACCTGTCGCTGACGATCCATCGCGGCGAGGTGTTGGGCATCGCCGGTGTCGAGGGCAACGGGCAGTCCGAGCTGGTCGAGACCATCATGGGCATGCGGATCCCCACGTCCGGTCGCATCACCCTCAACACCCAAGACGTCACCCACTGGCACACCCGCCAGCTCCGCGAGGCAGGCATCGGGTACATCCCGGAGGATCGGCAGCGCCACGGGCTGCTGCTCGACGCGCCACTGTGGGAGAACCGCATGCTGGGCCACCAGACAGTCGAACCCAGCGCCAAGGGGCCCTGGATCAACCGTTCCGGTGCGCGCAAGGACACCACCCGGATCATGCGGGAGTACGACGTCCGCGCGCCGGGCATCGACACGCCTGCGCGGGCTCTGTCGGGTGGCAACCAGCAGAAGTTCATCGTCGGCCGCGAGATGAGTGGCAATCCCGTCCTTCTCATCGCGTCCCACCCCACGCGTGGCGTCGACGTCGGCGCCCAGGCGGCGATCTGGGACCACATCAAGACGGCCCGACGTGCCGGTCTGGCGGTGCTGCTGATCTCGGCTGACCTCGATGAGCTGATCGGGCTCTCCGACACGATCCAGGTGATCCTCCGCGGACGCTTCGTCGGCACGTTCGACCCGGCGACGGTGACCCCTCAGGACCTCGGTACCGCCATGACGGGCGGTGACCACGCATGAACCGGGCGAAGTCCATCGGCCTGTCACTGCTGGCTCCACTCGTCGCCGTCGTGGTGAGTGTCGTGGTGACGACCGTCGTCATCGCCGCTGTCGGCAGCTCTCCGGGCGACTTCTGGTCGGCCATGTTCAGCAATCCGCTGCCGCGCCTACGGGTCAACGTCATCAACCAGACAGCACTGATCTACATCTCAGCAGTCGCTGCGGCGATCGGCTTCCGTATGGGCCTGTTCAACATCGGCGTCGAGGGTCAGTACACGATCGCCTCCTTCGCGGCGGCGTCGTTCGCCGGAGCGGCCTACCTCAGTGGATTCGCCAACGTCGCCGTGTCGCTGCTGGTCGCGGTCGTCGTCGGTGCCGTGTGGTCGGGCATCGCAGGTCTCCTCAAGACGACCCGTGGGGTCAGTGAAGTCATCTCGACGATCATGCTCAACGCCATCGCCGTCACGCTGGTCGGGTACTTCCTCAACCGCTACGGCGTCAAGGCCGGCAACGCCGTCTACACGACCAAGATCAAGGACAGCTCGATGGTCGGCGGCTTCACGCCCTACGAGCCCCGCGACGGACAGGTGTGGAGCCTGGCCCTGGTGGCGGTCCTCGTCGGTATCGGTTTCTGGGTCCTGCTCAACAAGACCCGGTTCGGTTTCGACCTGCGTGCCAGCGGACAGTCGCAGACCGCGGCGCTGGCCAGCGGCGTCAACCCCAAGCGGATGATCCTGATCTCGATGATGCTGTCGGGCGGGGTTGCAGGACTGATCTGGATGCCGGCGCTGTTCGGGTCGGCGGGCTCCTACGGCACCGCCTTCCAGTCGGGGCTGGGGTTCCTCGGAATCGCCGTGGCGCTGCTGGGTCGCAACCGCCCCCTCGGCATGCTTTTCGGTGCGGTCCTGTTCGCCTTCCTGTCGGCACAGTCCAACACCCTCACGTTCAGCACTGATGTCTCGCCGAGCATCGTCCAGATCACGCAGGGGGTCGCTGTCCTCGCCGTCGTCATCGCCTACGAGGTGGTGCGGCGATGGCGCGCGAGCTTCGAGCAGCGGGCCGTCGCCCACGAGCTGGCCGCACCGACGAAGGCCAGCGCATGATGAGCAAGCTCGCTTCGCGTTGGTTCCTCGTGGCCCTCGGCATCATCGCGCTCGTGTCACTGGTGCGCATCCTGACCGGCACCGACGACCTCACGTCGCCCGGAACGATCCGCGCCGCGATCATCGCGACCTGCCCGATCCTCCTGGCCGGACTCGGTGGCCTGTGGGCCGAACGCGCCGGCGTCGTCAACATCGGCCTCGAGGGCCAGATGATCATGGGCACGTGGGGCGCCGCGTTCTTCACCTACCACTACGGACCGTGGGTGGGCATCATCGGCGCGGCTCTGCTGGGGCTCGTGGGCGGTTTGCTGCACGCCATCGCGACCGTCACCTTCGGCGTCGACCACATCGTGTCCGGAGTCGCGATCAACCTGATCGGTCTGGGGGCCACGACCTATCTCGCGGAGGCGACCTTCACCGACCTCCAGGGTGGCGGACCGCGGCAGCTCAACGGGCTGGACACACCGACCAACATCACGATCCCCGGCATCTCTGACGCGGCACTCAACCTCGCCGACAGACACTGGTTCGTGGTGTCCGACGTCGCCTCGGCCCTGGCAGCACTCACGACCCGTATCTCGACACTGAGCCTGGTCGTGTTCGCGCTGGTCGCGATCTCCGCGTGGATCCTGTTCCGCACGGCATTCGGGCTGCGGCTGCGCTCGTGCGGTGAGAACCCGCAGGCAGCGGAGACCCTCGGCATCAACGTCTACCGCTACAAGTACGTCGCCGTGCTGATCTCCGGAGCGCTGGCCGGAATGGGCGGTGGGTTCCTGGCCCTCGTGTCGTCGAGCGGGTTCACGACCGGCCAGACCGGTGGGCGCGGCTACATCGGACTTGCCGCCATGATCTTCGGCAACTGGCGCCCCGGGGGGCTGCTGATCGGAGCGCTGACCTTCGGCTACACCGATGCGCTGCGCCTGCGCGACACTGATGCGGTGCACTCGCTTCTCCTCCTGGTCGCCGTCGGACTCATCGGCTTCGCCGCGTGGCGCGCATACCGCAAGCAGATCCACGGGGCCGTGATCATCGGCGCGATCGGGGTGGCCGTGGGTGCGTGGTTCCTGCTCACCGACACGGTGCCGCGCGAGTTCGCCGGAATGACGCCCTACGTGACCACGCTCTTCGTGCTGGCGCTCGGCGCCCAACGGCTGCGCATGCCGGCCGCCGACGGAAAGCCCTACCGCAAGGGCAGCGCCGGATGACGGCGCTCGGGATCACCGGGGCGGGCGACCCGATCGACTGGGAGGCGCTCGCGCGTTACGCGACACAGGTCATGGAGCGCGCCTACGCGCCTTACTCGAGCTACAAGGTCGGAGCGGCCGGGCTCGTCGACGACGGCCGAGTCGTGCTTGGCTGCAACGTCGAGAACGCCGCCTACGGTGTCGCGCTGTGCGCCGAGTGCGGCATGGTCTCGGCGCTGCACTCCACGGGCGGCGGCCGGCTCGTCGCGGTGGCCTGCGTCGACGCGCACGGCAAGCCCCTCATGCCGTGCGGTCGATGCCGGCAGCTGCTCTGGGAGAACGGCGGACCCGACATGCAGCTCATGACCCCGAACGGTGTGAAGACCATGACCGAGGTGCTGCCAGACGCCTTCGACGCCGACGACCTGGTCGAGCGTTGACGCGCTACGCGGTCCAGCTCGACACCGGTTCGCCTGCCTTTTTGCGTGACCCCTATCCGGTGCTCGCAGCGTTGCGCGCCAACGGCCCGGTCTTGTGGCACGAGCCGATGGGCACGTGGCTGGCGACGACGCACGAGTCCGTCACGCAGGTGCTGCGTGATCGCAGGTTCGGTCGTCTCTGGACCGACTGGGAGCCGGCCCACCAGATGGAACCGTTCAACGCCCTGCACCGCAACCAGATGATGGACTGCACAGAACAAGACCATCCAAGGCTTCGGGGGCTGGTGGCGAAGTCGTTCTCACGGGGACACGTCGAGCGGATGCGGCCCCGCATCGAGGTGCTGGCCGCTCAGATGGTCGACGACCTCGGTGACAGCTTCGACGTCCTCGGTGACTATGCCGAGCCCATGCCTGTCTACGTGATCGCCGACCTGCTCGGGGTCCCGCGAGCCGATCACGTTCAGCTGCGCGCGTGGTCGCAGGCGATCGTGCACATGTACGAGCCCCATGTCGGGGCACTGGTCAAGGCCGCCGCGATCGAGGCGAGCACGGCGTTCTCCGACTATGTGCGGGCGGTCGTGGCCGACCGGCGCGCCACCATCTCGTCGGGGCACCGGGGCGACGACCTGATCAGCGACCTCCTGGCAGAGCGCGACGGCGTGGCACAGCTCAACGACGACGAGCTTGTGGCCTCGGTGGTCCTGCTCCTCAACGCCGGGCACGAGGCGTCGGTCAACGTCTTCGGCAACGGGTTCCACGCGCTGCTGACCAATCCCGAGCAGATGTCGCGCATCACGTCTGGAGACGTGCCCATCGAACTAGCGCTCGAGGAGCTGATCCGCTTCGACGCCCCCCTGCAGCTCTTCGAGCGCACCGCGATGGCCGATGTCGACGTCAGCGGGCAGCTGATTCGCAGGGGCGAGAAGATCGCGTGCCTGATGGGCTCGGCCAACCGTGATGCGGAGGTCTTCGACAAGGCAGACACGTTCGACGTGTCGAGGGACCCCAATCCCCATGTCGGCTTCGGCCTGGGGTTGCACTTCTGTCTCGGAGCGCCGCTCGCGCGCCTCGAGCTGCAGATCAGCCTGAGCACCCTGCTCGGACGGTTCCCGTCGTTGCGCCTCGTCGGCGAGGCGCCACGGCGTCCCACCTGGGTACTGCGGGGATTCGAGCGTATCGACGTAGAGCGCGTGCCCAGCTCCGCTCAGCCAACCGTCGATTCACCGGACCGGACACCAGCTGACCAGGAGCGCGCCCATGACTGAACCGTTCGATGCCGTCGAAGTCATCGCGGCCAAGCGTGACAAGGCAGAGCTGGGCGACGCCCAGATCGACTGGGTCGTCGACGCGTACACACGCGGGGTCGTCGCCGACGAGCAGATGTCTGCGCTGGCGATGGCGATTCTTCTGAATGGCATGAACCGTCGCGAGATTGCGCGCTGGACCGCCGCGATGATCGCGAGTGGCGAGCGCATGGAGTTCTCTGCGCTGTCGTGGAAGACCGCCGACAAGCACTCGACCGGAGGGGTCGGCGACAAGATCACCCTGCCGCTCGCGCCCCTCGTCGCGGCGTGCGGCGTCGCCGTGCCGCAGCTGTCGGGCCGGGGCCTCGGCCACACCGGCGGCACCCTCGACAAGCTCGAGTCGATTCCCGGGTGGAGGGCGGCGCTCACCAACCGGGAGATCATGACGCAGCTCGAAGACGTCGGCGCGGTGATCTGTGCGGCCGGCGACGGGCTCGCCCCGGCCGACAAGAAGCTGTACGCACTGCGTGACGTCACCGGCACGGTCGAGGCGATCCCGCTGATCGCCAGCTCGATCATGAGCAAGAAGATCGCTGAGGGCACCGGAGCCCTGGTGCTCGACGTCAAGGTCGGCTCGGGGGCGTTCATGAAGACCAAGGACCAAGCCAGGGAATTGGGTCAGATCATGGTCGACCTCGGCAACGATGCGGGGGTCACGACGGTGGCGCTGCTGACCGACATGTCCACCCCGCTGGGGCCCACCGCCGGCAACGCCTGCGAGGTTGCCGAGTCGGTCGAGGTGCTCGCGGGTGGCGGGCCGTCCGACGTCGTCGAGCTGACCCTCGCCCTCGCCCGGGAGATGCTCGCGGCGGCCGGCAAGGACGACGTCGACCCCGCGCACGTCCTCGCGTCCGGGGCGGCGATGGACGTGTGGAAGCGGATGATCTCTGCGCAGGGCGGCGACCCTGACGCCACGCTGCCGACGTCGAAGGACACGCACACCATCGAGGCGCCTGAGAGCGGCACCCTGCTCCAGCTCGACGCCCTCGCTGTCGGTGTCGCGGCATGGCGTCTCGGAGCGGGCCGGGCGCGGCCCGGAGAGAAGGTGCAGGCCGCCGCCGGTGTCACGATGCACGCCAAGCCAGGTGACACGGTCACCGCCGGACAACCGCTGCTGACGCTGCACACCGACACCCCCGAGCGGTTCGATCGTGCGATGGCGGCCCTCGAGGGCGGGTACACGATCGGGCAGGGCGCTGCGGGCGGGTCGTCTGTCGTCATCGAGCGGATTGGCTAGGTTGGCACCCATGCGCATGCTCAACGACAGCACGGAGATCGCCGCGGCCGCCGGCGAAGAGCTCGGGGTCAGCGAGTGGGTGGCCATCACCCAGGAGCGAATCGATCTCTTCGCCGATGCGACGGGCGATCGACAGTGGATCCACGTCGACCCGGAACGGGCAGCCGGTGGGCCGTTCGGTGCCACCATCGCGCACGGTTACCTCACGTTGTCGATGCTCCCGTTCCTCGGCGCCCAGGTCTATGCCTTCGCTGGCGATGTGGCCAGGGTCAACTACGGGCTCAACAAGGTTCGCTTCATCTCGCCGGTCGTCGTCGGTTCGAAGGTCCGCGACCGGGACGAGCTGCTCGAGGTCGAAAAGATCGAGAAGGGGCAGCGGGCCACGTTGCAGCACACCGTGGAGATCAAGGGCCAGGACAAGCCGGCTTGCGTGGCTGAGACTGTCGTCCTGCTGATGGCCTCGTGAAACGATGAGCCGGTGAGAGCAACCAGCGAACAGATCGCACAGGCCCCCAAGGTCGCCCTGCACGAGCACCTCGACGGTGGCGTGCGGCCCGCGTCGATCGTGGAGATCGCCTCCGAGATCGGCCACGACCTCCCCGCCGAGGGCGCGGAGGCACTGAGTGCGTGGTTCGAGGAGTCATCGAACTCGGGCTCGTTGGTGCGTTACCTCGACACCTTCGTGCACACCGTCGCCGTCATGCAGCGGCCCGAGGACCTCGCCCGCGTCGCCCGGGAGTCGGTCGTCGACCTCGCGCTCGATGGCTGCGTCTATGCCGAGCTGCGGTGGGCTCCCGAGCAGCACCTCTCGGCAGGCCTCACGCTGCCCGAGACGGTGGAGGCGGTGCAGACCGGCATCGAGCAGGGGCGTGAGGAGGCTGCAGCGCTGGGGCACCCGATCGTCGTGGGTCAGCTGCTCACCGCGATGCGGCACGCCAAGCGCGGCATGGAGATCGCCGAGATCGCGGTGGAGTTCCGCGATCGGGGTGTGGCGGGCTTCGACATCGCCGGTGCCGAGGACGGCTTCCCGCCGATCCTTCACCTCGAGGCGTTCGAGTTCCTGCGTCGCGAGAACGCCCATTTCACGATCCACGCCGGTGAGGCGTTCGGGCTGCCCTCCATCTGGCAGGCGATCCAGCGCTGTGGTGCCGAGCGGCTCGGGCACGGTGTCCGCATCGTCGACGACATCGATTTCGACGCCCCCGGCGGCCCCAGGCTCGGTCGCCTTGCCGCGTACATCCGCGACCGACGGATCCCGCTCGAGATGTGCCCGTCGTCCAACCTGCAGACCAACGCGGTGCCGGGCATGACGTCGATCGCCGACCATCCGATTGGCAAGCTCAAGGATCTCGGTTTCAGGGTCACCGTCAACTGCGACAACCGACTCATGAGTGGCACCTCGATGAGCAGAGAGCTCGCACTCCTGGTCGACGCGTTCGAGTACGGCATCGACGACCTGCGCTGGTTCACCGTCAATGCCATGAAGAGCGCGTTCCTGCCGTTCGACCAGCGTCTCGTGCTGATCAACGACATCATCAAGCCCGCCTACGCCACCCTCTGACGCCCGGCCACACTCGCGAGTCACGCAGCTCGCGAGCGGTTGCCGGGGGTCAGGCGACTTGTGCCGTGGCCACGTTGCTTGCGGGTTCCAGCGCCGCCGCCAAGATCTCGCTGACGTCGGCCACGGGGCGGACATCGAGCTCGGCGAGCACCTCGGCCGGGACGTCGACGAGGTCGACCTCGTTGCGGGCCGGGATGAAGACGGTCCGGAGGCCGGCTCGCTGGGCAGCCATGAGCTTCTGCTTCACGCCACCGATCGGCAGCACCCGACCGTTGAGGGTCACCTCACCGGTCATGCCGACGTCGGCGCGCACCTTGCGTCCAAGCGCCAACGACGTGAGTGCCGTGACCATCGTGACGCCTGCGGACGGTCCGTCCTTGGGCACGGCGCCGGCCGGAACGTGCAGGTGGATCGACCGCTCGAGGGCGTCACGGTCGATTCCGAGGGTCTCGGCGTGCGACCGGACGTACGTCAGCGCGATCTGCGCAGACTCCTTCATGACGTCGCCGAGCTGCCCGGTGATGGCAAGCCCGCGCTCACCGTCGTAGGCGCTCGCCTCGATGAACAGGACGTCGCCGCCCAGCCCCGTGACGGCGAGACCCGTCGCCACGCCGGGAACAGCGGTGCGCTCGGCGACCTCGGGGACGAACCGCGGCCGGCCCACGTAGTCGACGAGCGTCGTCTCATTGACGATGACGGGTAGCTCGAGGTGGGGGTCGGCAAGCTTCGTGGTCACCTTGCGGAACACCTTGGCGAGCAGACGCTCCATCTGCCGCACGCCGGCCTCACGGGTGTAGGACGTGGCGATCTCGCGCAGCGCACCATCGGTGATCTCGACTTCGTCGCCGGACAACGCGGCGCGCTCGAGCTGACGGGGGGCGAGGTACTGACGGGCGATCGCGACCTTGTCGTCCTCGGTGTAGCCGTCCAGCTGCACCAGCTCCATGCGGTCGAGCAGCGCCTGGGGGATCGACTCGATGACGTTGGCCGTCGCGAGGAACAGGACGTCCGACAGGTCGAGGTCGAGGTCCAGGTAATGGTCGCGGAACGTGTGGTTCTGCGCCGGGTCAAGAACCTCGAGCAGTGCTGCGGCGGGGTCGCCGCGGTAGTCGGCACCGACCTTGTCGATCTCGTCGAGGAGGATGACGGGGTTCATCGAGCCGGCCTCGCCGATCGCGCGCACGAGCCGCCCGGGGAGGGCTCCGACGTACGTCCGTCGGTGGCCGCGGATCTCGGCCTCGTCGCGAACTCCGCCGAGCGCGACGCGGACGAAGTTGCGTCCCAGTGCGCGAGCCACGCTCTCACCGAGCGATGTCTTGCCGACGCCGGGAGGACCGACGAGGGCCATGACAGCGCCCGACCCGCGTCCGCCGACGACCTGAAGCCCGCGCTCGCTGCGGCGGGCACGCACGGCGAGGTACTCCACGATGCGGTCCTTGACGTCGTCAAGGCCGTGGTGGTCAGCGTCGAGCACGACCCTCGCGGCTGAGACGTCGGTGGTGTCGTCGGTCTTCACGCCCCACGGAAGCTCGAGGACGGTGTCGAGCCACGTGCGGATGTAGCCGGCCTCGGGGCTCTGGTCAGTGCCACGCTCGAGCTTGCCGACCTCGCGGAGGGCAGCCTTGCGGACGTCGTCGGGCAGGTCAGCCTCCTCGACGCGCACGCGGTAGTCCTGCGTGCCCTCGGGCTCGTCGTCGCCGAGCTCCTTGCGGATCGCGGCGAGCTGCTGACGCAGCAGGAACTCGCGCTGGTTCTTCTCGATGCTCTCGTGCACCGAGTCGGCAATGCTCTCGTTGACCTCGGTCTCAGCGAGGTACGCGCGGGCCCACTCGATGAGCAGCGTGAGGCGCGCCTCGACGTCGGGGGTCTCCAGGAGCTCACGCTTCTGCTCGAGCTCGAGGTACGACGCGTAGCCGGCGGTGTCGGCAAGCGCGCCGGGATCGGTCAGGCGCTGCACGGAGTCGATGACCTGCCAAGCGTTGCGCTTTTGCAGGATCGTGACAAGCAGGCCCTTGTACTCCGTCGCGAGGTCGCGCACTGCCTCGGTGAGGGGCGCGTCGTCGAGCAGCTCTGCCTCGACCCACAGGGCGGCACCGGGTCCGGTCACGCCGCCCTGGATGTGCGCGCGCTGCTCGGCCTGCAGGACCGCGCCGGGCCCACCGCCGGGAAGGCGACCGACCTGCTGGATGGTCGCGATGACGCCGTGCGTCGCATAACGGTCCTCCAGCCGGGGCGCGACCAGGAGCCGGTCGTCGTTGCTGGTGCGGGCAGCGTCGACGGCGGCACGGGCGGCGTCATCGAGCTCGATCGGAACGACCATGCCGGGCAGGACGACGACGTCAGCCAGGGCCAGGACGGGGAACTTCTGCAGAGCGCTCATGATGTCTCCTCAAACGTGAGTCTGAGGGGCTCAACCTGAGCAACGAGACGCTTGTTCCGGGTCGTGGCTCGTGTTCGCTGTGGGCAGAGCCGCCGGCCAGCCCGCACTGTCAGGCGTCGAGTCGGCCCTTCAGCCCGTCGAGCTCGGTCCAGAGCACGGCCGGCAGGGTGTCGCCGAACTTTGCGAACCACTCGTCGATCTGCGGGATCTCTGCCTTCCACTCATCGACGTCGACGCGCAGTGCCTTGGTGAGCTGGTCGTCAGAGACGTCCAGGCCGTCGGTGTCGATCGCCCCGGGCGCGGGCACCAGGCCGATCGGGGTCTCGCGCGCTTCGACGTTGCCCTCCAGCCGGTCGACGACGTACTTGAGCACGCGGCTGTTCTCGCCGAAGCCGGGCCACAGGAAGCCCCCGTCGTCGTCGCGACGGAACCAGTTGACGTAGAAGATCTTCGGGAACTTCGACTCGTCGTTGTTCTTGGCCATGTTGATCCAGTGGTTCAGGTAGTCGCCGGCGTCGGAGCCGATGAACGGGAGCATCGCCATGGGATCACGGCGCACGACGCCGACGGCACCGGTCGCGGCAGCGGTGGTCTCCCAAGAGAGTGTGGCACCCATGAACGTGCCGTGGGCCCAGTCGCGGGCCTCGGTGACCAGCGGGATCGTGGTCTTGCGGCGGCCGCCGAACAGGATCGCGTCGAGGGGGACGCCGTTGGGGTCGGCGTACTCCGGGGCGAGGATGGGGCACTGCGTGATCGGCGTGCAGAAGCGGCTGTTCGGGTGTGACGACGGCTCGTCGCTGTCGGGCGTCCAGTCGTTGCCCTTCCAGTCGGTCAGGTGCGCCGGCTGCTCCTTGGTCATGCCCTCCCACCAGACGTCGCCGTCATCGGTGAGGGCCACGTTGGTGAAGACCGAGTTGCCCTGGGCGATGGCAGCCATCGCATTCGGGTTCGTCTGCCAACCGGTGCCCGGTGCGACGCCGAAGAGGCCGAACTCGGGGTTGACGGCGTAGAGGCGTCCGTCGGCTCCGACACGGATCCAGGCGATGTCGTCGCCGAGGGTCTCTGCCTTCCAGCCGGGGATGGTGGGGGTGATCATGGCGAGGTTGGTCTTGCCGCACGCGCTCGGGAATGCCGCGGCGACGTACTTGACGACGTTGTCGGGCGAGGTGAGCTTGAGGATCAGCATGTGCTCGGCCATCCAGCCTTCGTCGCGGCCCATCACCGAGGCGATGCGCAGCGAGTAGCACTTCTTGCCGAGCAGCGCGTTGCCGCCGTAACCCGAGCCGTAGGACCAGATCATGCGCTCCTCGGGGAACTGCACGATGTACTTGGTGTCGTTGCACG
>NZ_JACMOM010000312.1 GCF_014378035.1 Aeromicrobium sp.
GGGGGGTTTCTGTGGGCATAGAGGAACCATAACCGGGCAATGTCGGTGGCGCGAGGCACCATGTGCGCATGACAGCACTCAGACCCACCATCAGTGGCATTCTTCGCGCGTTCTTCGACGAGCGGATGCAGGGCACCTCCGGCGTGCGCCTGCAGCGCATCCGCCGCACCGAGGTCCGCCTGCGCGCGTTCCTCGAGAACGAGGGGGAGCGCGGCCTCGTCCCCGCCGACCTCGCGCTCCTCGCTGCCGAACGGCAGATCCAGCCCGCCGACGCCTTCTGTCGCCTGATGCACGCTGACGACCTCGTCTTCGTGCTCTTCGCCTTCGTGGAGGAGCCCTGGCTGGAACGCGAGATCCTCGACCGGAGGATGCAGCTCGCGCTGGTCGAGAAGCTCGTTGCACGACTTCTCCTTCGCGGGCTGGTCGACCGGGAGGAGGTCATCTGCCCGCTGCTCGACCTCCGCAACCGGCTCGACGTGGCGCGGCGCCAGCTCCGCGTCGACGTGGACCGACGCAGGAGGGGGATGAGCGACACCCCGAGCAGGTGACCGGCCGCGGGATTTTAGAACCGGGTAACACAATGTTCATGAGGAAGTCTTAGCGTTACGTGGTGGGGGGAATCCCGCAATCCGTCAGGAATCTGTTGCGCATCTATCGAACTGGCAGCATCTGTGTCATCGCGTGTCTGGGGCTGGCGGTGGCGACCCGGGCTGGGGCCGCCACCCTGCCCGCTCCGCCGCCGCTGGAACTCACGTTCCTATCGACGACGGACACCCACGGGCACGCCGTCAACTGGGACTACTTCGCCAATGCCGAGTACCCGACCGGGGGCGAGCTCGGCCTCACCCGGGTGGCCACCGTTGTCGAGGACGTGCGGGCCGAGAAGGGTGCGGAGTCCGTGGTCGTGCTCGACAACGGCGACGCCATCCAGGGCACACCGCTCGCCTACTACTACGGTCTCGGCGACGGCGCAGAGGACGTGATCGCCGGCACCGACACGCACCCGATGGCGCGCGCGTTCAACACCATCGGCTACGACGCGCTCGCCGTCGGGAACCACGAGTACAACTACGGTCTCGACCTGCTGTCCGCCTACGACCGCCAGCTCGACGCCCCGCTACTCGGCGCGAACGTGATCGATGTCGCGACGGGGCTTCCGTACCACGAGCCGTACGAGCTGATCGAGCGCACGATCGACGGCGAAAAAGTCACCATCGGTGTGATCGGTCTCGTCACCCCCGGGGTGCGGGTCTGGGACCGACAGTATGTCGACGGGGTCCTCGAGTTCCAGGACATGGTCGCCGCCGCGAAAGACTGGGTGCCCATCGTCGACGACCTCGCCGACGTGGTCGTCGTGCTCGCCCACACCGGCAAGGGCACCGTGCCGGACGCCGACTACGCTGCGGTCGACCTCAACGAGGACGTTGTGCAGAACATCGCCTACCAGGTGCCGGGAATCGACGTGCTCATCGCCGGCCACAGCCACCAGGACAACCCAGGCACGATCTCGACGAATATCGCCGGGGAACAGGTCATGACGACCCAGCCGCAGTTCTGGGCACAGAGCGTCACCGAGGTGATCGTGGGCCTCGTGCCCGACCCGGCCGGCGGTTTCGAGGTCGACTGGTCCGCCTCGAACCTGCCTGTCGCCGAGGCGCACTACGGCCGCGACATCGTTGTCGAGAACGCGGCCCTCGTCGACGCGTTGGACGCCCAGCACACCACGACCATCGAGTACGTCAACACCCCGGTGGCCAGCTCCCTGACCGAGCTCCCCGCGGCCACCTCCCGCTACGAGGACACCCCGATCATCGACTTCATCAACCACGTGCAGGCGCTGACTGTCGAGGTGGCTCTCCGCGGCACCGAGTGGGAGGGGATCCCCGTGATCTCGCAGGCCTCCCCGTTCTCCCGCACCGCGGCCTTCCCCCAGGGACAGGTCACGATCCGCGACATCGCGGGGCTGTACATCTACGAGAACACTCTCCGCGGTGTCCAGCTCACCGGTGCCGAGGTGCGCGACTACCTCGAGTACTCGGCCAGGTATTTCGCGCAGGTGCCGGAGGGCGCGGTCTTCGACCCGGCGACGGGCACCAACTCCGCCTACGCCGACCGTCCGCAGGGGGTGCCGGACTACAACTACGACGTGCTGTCGGGCATCGACTACCGCATCGACATCTCGCAGCCGGTCGGGTCGCGCATCGGTGAGCTGACGCTCGCCGACGGCACGGCTGTCGCCGACACGGACCTGTTCATCATGGCCGCGAACAACTACCGCCAGGGTGGCGGTGGGGCCTACCCGGCGATCGCCGACGCGCCGATCGTCTACGACGAGCTGCTGGAGATCCGCCAGCTGCTCATCGAGTGGGCCAGCGCTGCCGCCGTCATCGATCCAGCCGACTTCTTCGTGCAGAACTGGACCCTCGGCACCTCACCCCTAGCGGTGGTGCCCTCGGTCGACCCGGCCGATCCCGTCACCCCGGCCGATCCCGTCACCCCCGGCGACGTCATCGGGGGTACGGACGGCACATCGGATGGCGACTCCGCTGGCGGCATCGCGAGCTCGACGACCGGCGGATCCCTCGCCGCCACCGGCGCAACGGATGTCGGAGTCACCGGCGGCATCGCGGCGCTGCTGCTCGTCTTCGGCGCGGCCCTCTGGGTCGCCGCACGCCGCAGGACCGCCCGCGGCTAAGAGGAGACGAGCTCCTCGCCGCGAGCGATCGACGCCGACCGGGACATCCCGGTGCAGGAGCAGGGCCCGGCTCGCCGACCCGGAGGGTAACGAGTTCTGCGTGCTCTCCCCGCGCGACTGACCAACCGGCGCAACGTCGCGGACGATTCCACCCGCGTCCGCGCTCCGTGTCATGATGCGTGGATGATCACTTTCGACGACGCCAAACGACTCGCCGACGAGGCGCTCCGCGACAC
>NZ_JACMOM010000313.1 GCF_014378035.1 Aeromicrobium sp.
CGAGGTCCGTTGGAACGGATCTCCAGGCGATCTCCTGATCATCCCGGATGCCCGTCACGCACTCGAGGCGGTGGAGGACTCGGTCGTGCTGCTGAGCGTGGCCAAGACGATCACGCCCGCCACGATGCAAGACGTTGATCCCGCCGCGTCTGCGACGAGCACGACGTGAGCGAGAAGTCTCTGGTAGACCGCAACCGCGACGAAGGGGCCGCCCACCAGGACATGCAGCTGCCACCAGCAGTGGGCGTCTGGTCACCGATGGCGCAGCGATCTCCCGGGTTGATGCTGTTCATGGCGACGCTCGGCTTCGCCGTGAACTTCTGGGCGTGGGCGTTGCTGAGTCCGTTGGGTCCGCTCTTCCGCGAGACCGGGATCCTCGGCAAACTCTCGGAGAGTGACGTGGCACTGCTCGTCGCCGTCCCCGTCATCGTCGGCTCGTTGGGCCGGATCGTCGTCGGCGGACTGACCGACCGCTACGGCGGACGGGTGATGTTCCCGCTGGTCTCGGCAGCCACGATCGTGCCGATCCTGTTCATCGGCCTCTTCGCCCAGACCTCCTACGGCGCGCTCCTGGTGGGCGGATTCTTTCTCGGCATAGCCGGGACCGCGTTCGCGGTCGGTGTCCCCTTCGTCAATGCTTGGTTCCCACCGGAGCGACGCGGGCTCGCAGTCGGTGTGTTCGGAGCGGGCATGGGTGGGACCGCCATCAGCGCCCTGACCACGGTGAAGCTGTACTCCGACGTCGGACACCGTGTCCCGTTCGCCCTGACCGCCGTCGCGCTGGGGCTGTACGCGGTGTTGGCGTGGCTCGTGATGCGCGACGCCCCGGGTCGCAGCGTTCCCACCACGTCCCTGATGAGTCGACTGTCTGCGAACGCACGGCTGGCGATCACGTGGCAGGCCAGCGTGCTCTATGCGGTCGCGTTCGGCGGGTACGTCGCGTTCTCGGTCTACCTCCCCGCCTACCTCAAGACGGCCTACGACCTCGCCCCGTCGGATGCCGCGAACCGGATGGCGGGTTTCGTCGTGGTGGCGGTGGTGATGCGCCCCGTCGGCGGCTGGCTCTCCGACAGGTACGGCGCTGTGCCAGTGCTGGCCGCCGGCTACGCAGTGGTCGTGGCCGGCGCGGCGGTCGCCTCCACCACCCCCCTGCTGAACCAGCTCGGCACGATCGCCTTCCTTGCCATGGCCGCAGCACTGGGAAGTGGCAGCGGCGCGACGTTCGCACTGGTGGCGAAGGTGACCGACCCGGCCCGCGTCGGCGGCGTGACAGGTCTGGTGGGCGCGGCCGGCGGACTGGGTGGCTTCGTGCCTCCCCTGATCATGGGCTACGTCTACGGCCGAACGGACTCCTACGCCATCGGACTGACGCTGCTGGCGGTCGCGGCCGCTCTCACGCTCGTGCTGACGCTGACGGTGGTGCGCTCCACGGCCGCATCGGCCGCATCGGCCGCTGCGTCGCCCGCCTCGGGCGGCCCGGAAGACCGTGGCACCACTCATCGACGAACCGCCGCCGACCCCCGACTGTGAGGACCACCCCTTGAGTTCCGATCTCCGGCCCGACGCCCAGCCCGACGCCCAGCCTGATGACCAGCCCGACGCCCAGCCCGATTCCAAGCCGAACGGCCGTCGAGGGACTGGCCCGGAGGGGGGCCTCGCCGATGCCCTTGTCCGCACGCGGCGGTTCTTCACCCGGGGCAAGGTTTCACAGGACCTGCGCACCTTGACCCAGAAGGGCGGGCGAGAGGCCGACGACTTCTACCGCGACCGCTGGAGCCACGACAAGGTCGTCCGTTCCACCCACGGCGTGAACTGCACCGGGTCGTGCTCGTGGAAGGTCTACGTCAAGGACGGGATCATCACCTGGGAGACCCAGCAGACCGACTACCCGTCGGTGGGTCCCGACTCCCCGGAGTACGAGCCCCGCGGCTGCCCGCGTGGCGCGGCGTTCTCCTGGTACACCTACTCGCCGACCCGGGTGAGGTATCCCTACGTGCGCGGTGTGCTGCTCCAGATGTATCGCGAGGCGAAAGCCCAGCACGACGGCGACCCGGTCAAGGCCTGGGAGCACATCGTCGAGAACCCGCAGCGAGCCAAGGCCTACAAGTCTGCACGCGGCAAGGGTGGCCTGGTGCGAGCCACCTGGGAGGAGGCCAGCGAGATCGTCGCGGCCGCCCACGTCCACACCATCAAGAAGTACGGCCCCGACCGGGTCGCCGGCTTCTCCCCGATCCCGGCGATGAGCATGGTCTCGCATGCCTCCGGAGCGAGGTTCGTGAACCTCATCGGTGGCTCGATGCTGAGCTTCTACGACTGGTACGCCGACCTGCCCGTGGCCTCCCCGCAGGTCTTCGGCGACCAGACCGACGTGCCCGAGTCCGGCGACTGGTGGAACGCCGGCTACCTGATCATGTGGGGCTCCAACCTCCCGGTGACCCGCACTCCCGATGCGCACTGGATGACCGAGGCCCGCTACCGAGGCCAGAAGGTCGTCGCGGTCGCACCCGATTACGCCGACAACGTCAAGTTCGCCGACGAGTGGCTGGCGGCCAAACCCGGCACCGACGCCGCACTCGCGATGGCCATGGGCCACGTCGTGCTCAAGGAGTTCTTCGTCGACCGGCAGACGCCCTACTTCACCGAGTACGTCAAGAGCTACACCGACCTGCCCTACCTGGTCCGCCTCGACGAGTCCGGCGACGGCACCTTCACCGCGGGCAAGTTCCTCACCGCCAGCGACCTGACGGAGCGCGAGCACGACGAGAACGCCGAGTTCAAGACGGTCCTCATCGACGCACGCGTCAACGAGGCAGTGGTGCCGAACGGTTCGCTCGGCCACCGCTACGGTGATGATGGAATCGGCAAGTGGAACCTCGAGCTGGGCGACGTCGATCCGCAGCTCTCCCTGCTCGATGTCGCCGACGAGAACGTGCTGGTGCGGATGCCGCGTTTCGACACCCCCGACGGTGCGGCCGCCGACCTGCCGCGTGGCGTCCCGGCCCGCCGTGTCGACGGCCATCTCGTCACCACGGTGTTCGACCTGTTGCTCGCGCAGTACGGCATCGGTCGTGAGGGGCTGCCGGGGGAGTGGCCCAGCGGCTACGACGACGCGGGGTCGCCGTACACACCGGCGTGGCAGGAAGCGATCACCGGCGTTCCGGCCGCGACCGCCGCGCGGATCGGGCGCGAGTTCGCCGCCAACGCCGAGGAGTCGCGAGGCCGTTCCATGATCGTGATGGGCGCGGGCACCAACCACTGGTTCCACTCCGACACCATCTACCG
>NZ_JACMOM010000051.1 GCF_014378035.1 Aeromicrobium sp.
ATGACCTCGCCCATGTTCTCGTGACCGAACGTGCGCCCTATCTCGAAATCGGTGCGCCCTTCGTACATGTGCAGGTCTGAACCGCAGATGTTGGTCGCCGTGATGCGCACGAGAACGTCCGTAGGACGCTCGATCTTGGCGTCCGGGACGTCTTCGACACTGATGGCGTTGGGGCCCTTGTAAACGACTGCTTTCATTCCTCTTCACTCCCCCAAATTGTATTGCAGTGAAGACGGAAGGCCCGACTTCACATTGTGGAGATGTATTGAAAGATGCACCCCGGACAGTCGCAGGTTGCGCGGCAACTGGCGGAGCTGACCTCGCAGGCCGACCTACATCGGCACGACGTCGGGCTCTGGCCGGATCGGCACGGAGAGCGGGTCCGGGTCGCTGCTGGGCACAATTTCAGTCTCTTCCCAGGGTTGGTGCGGCAACGTGGTCATGAATCGAACGTATGACGTCGCTACAGGCGCTACTTCCCCCGAGCGGGTGCAGCCAGGCGCGTCGGGGTTGGTCGTGTAGCCGGCGTCGAGGGGGATCTGGCAACCGTGTGTGGACCTGGGTCGCGGTGCCGTGCGCGCAGCCAGGTGCGCACGCCCGCCGGAGGCATAGCGCCGCCCTTGAACGCGCGCAGGAACTGCCGAGGTTCCGCCGATGAGCGCCATGAACAGACCGCGCCAACGGGCTCTACCCGGGGAACCCAGTTAGAGCCGCAACCGCACCAGCAGGGTCGTCTACCCGATGGTTTGCGGCCCTCGCACGATAATCCCGTGGCGGCCGGGGACAAGCTGGACGAGCCTGAGCAGGTATGCGAGCGTCACCTCGGACGAGCTGCGCAAGCCGCCCAGGTCGACCTGGAAAGCAGCCGCTCACTGACAAGTCGGTTATGCCTCAGGCTGTGCCGTTGAGGATCAGCCGGATCGCCTCATCCGGTACGTCCCATTGGGGGAAGTGTCCGCACCGCTCGAACCAGTGCAGCTCCGCGTCCGGGAAGGCCTCGATGGCACGCGCGGCCTGTCGGGGCAGGGTCACCAAGTCGCGGCGCCCCCAACCGATCGTGGCCCGTCCTGGCAGGGTGCCCGCGGGGGCGCCTGCCTGTTTGGGACCCTTCGTCAGAGCGTCCATGGCGGGGCCGGTGGCCGGTGCTTCTGCCAGCCCGCGTACGTCCGGCAGCACGGTCTCGGCTGAAAGCGCCCACGGCCGGGCGGAGAACTGCGCAAGTAGCGCTGTTCGCGTGACCGGGTTGCCCAGCACCGTAGGCAACACGCCGCGCAGCGCCTTGACCAGACTGATCGAGGTCCGCAGCGTGGCACCGAAGACGGCACACTCGCGGTCGGTCCAGAAGCCGCCTGGATCCAGAGCGACGGTGTCTCCGCCGACCCCGCGGCGGGCAAGCTCGAGCACTATCCGTCCGCCCATCGACTGACCGACAGTGGAAACTTTGCCGAGCCCCTGCTCGACGATGAACTCCGCGATCGAGTCGGTCAGGGCCGCGATCGACACCTCGCCGGTCATCGGCGGAGTCTCGCCGAAACCGGGCAGGTCGACGGCGATGACTTCGCGCCGCGCGGCCAACCCGTCCAGAATCGGGGCCCACGACTGCCAGCCGGCGCCGAGACCATGGACGAGCAGCAACGGGCTGCCACTGCCGCGCCGAATGTGATTCAACGTCATCCGTCGAACGCTACAAGCCATGATTCAGTGCTTCAAGGGTGTGGGACGACTGTCGACGCCACAGCGCGGCGGAATCTATCGCGCTCGCCGCACCCGTTCCGTGTGCGACAGACATCGGCGAAGTTGCGGGCCTCGGCTCGACCAAACAGGGCGAGAAGCTGCCGGCCGGTGAGCTCAACGGTGCGAGCCTAGGTTTGGGCACACGGTCATTGTTGGCTCGCTGCGCGGGGTGAGTCGATGGCAGGGCCCATGAGCAGGGCTGCGGTAGACGGTCGTGACCACCATCGAGGTCCGCCTCCAGCTGGAGGCACGACCGGCCTGAGCGTTGCTGACACACTGAAATTGTCATCGCTTGTTATCGCACCCACAACCCGAAGGAGCACCCCTATGTTCGACAAGAAGTCCAACATCATCGCTCAGGAGGCGTTCGGCGAGGCGGTGAATTCCGGTTCGCTGGCGTTCGACGACCTGGTCGCCAACACGTGTGTCG
>NZ_JACMOM010000314.1 GCF_014378035.1 Aeromicrobium sp.
ATCCAAGAGCGCCTGGCGACGCGTGTGGTGGCCGAGGGACTCTCGGTGAGAGCGCTGGAAGGGATCGTCACCGTGGGCCCGGGGGAGACCCGACGTCCAACCGCGAGACAGGCGCCCAAGATCTCGGCTCCTCGCCTCGCCGACCTCGCAGCCCGATTGTCCGAACGATATGACACGAGAGTCAAGGTCGATCTGGGCCGAGCGAAGGGCAAGGTCACGGTGGAGTTCGCCACGATCGACGACCTCGAACGCATCGTGGAGCTGATGGACCCCCAACGAAAAGATATCGACAAATAGACTTGGCGCTTTATATGTTTAGCAATATGTAGCGTTGGTGATATGCATACCGACGTGAAAAGACCCGGTGAGTGTTCTCACCGGGTCTTGTCATGTGATGCGCGCTGCTCAGGCAGTGTGCTCCGAGAGCTCGGTGAGGATGGCGCTCTTGGGCCGGACACCAACGATCGACCTGACGACCTCGCCCTTGTAGTAGAGGTTCATCGTCGGGAGGCCCGTGACTCGGTACTGGGCCGGGGTGACGGGGTTGGCGTCGGCGTCCATCTTGACGATCGTGAGTTTCTCGCCCTTCTCGGCAGCAATCTCCTCGAGGATCGGGGCAAGCTGACGGCAGGGGCCGCACCAGCTGGCCCAGAAGTCGACGAGCACGGGCCCGTCGGCCTTGAGGACGATCTCGTCGAAGTCTGCGTCGGTGACGGCGGTGATGTCTGCCATGGATCTTCTCCTTCAGTTCTGTGTGTGGGTCAACGTCGGGGTCGGTGGAATATTCCGGGCGCTGTCTCTACTCGGCCCACTGCGCCATCGCGACATCCGTCGCTGGCTCACCGGCGGAGTCGATGTCGGCGAGGTAGCGCTCGGCGTCGAGCGTCGCGGCGCAACCGGTTCCGGCAGCGGTGATCGCTTGGCGGTAGGTGTGGTCGACCAGGTCGCCAGCGGCGAACACCCCGGTGAGGTTGGTGGCAGTCGACCCGGGCTTGACCAGGACGTAGCCCTCGTCGTCGAGGTCAACCTGACCGGTGAGCAGCTCGGAGCGTGGGTCGTGCCCCACCGCGATGAAGAGGCCCGTGGCGTCGAGGCGACGGGTCTCGCCGGTGACGGTGTCGCGCAGCGTGAGCGCTTCGAGCTTGTCCTCACCGATGATCTCGGCAACCTCGGAGTTCCAGGCGAACTCGATCTTGTCGTTGGCGATGGCGCGGTCCTGCATGATCTTGCTGCCCCGCAGCTCGTCGCGGCGGTGCACCACGGTGACCTTGCTGGCGAAGCGGGCCAGGAAGGTGGCCTCCTCCAGCGCTGAGTCACCGCCACCGACGACGACGATGTTCTGCTCGCGGAAGAAGAATCCGTCGCACGTCGCGCACCAGCTGACTCCATGGCCGGAGAGGCGGTCCTCGCCGTCGACGCCGAGCTTGCGGTAGCTCGATCCCATCGCCAGCACCACAGCCTTGGCACGTTGGACCGTGCCATCCGCGAGGGTGACAGTCTTGATGTCGCCCGTCAGGTCAACTGCGGTGACGTCGTCGGAGATCAGCTCGGCGCCAAACCGCTCTGCCTGGGCGCGAAGCTTGTCCATGAGCTCGGGGCCCATGATGCCGTCGGGGTAGCCGGGGAAGTTCTCGACGTCGGTCGTGTTCATGAGCGCGCCGCCTGCAGTGACTGAACCCTCGAAGACCAGGGGTTCGAGGTTGGCGCGCGCGGCGTAGATGGCCGCCGTGTAGCCCGAAGGGCCGGAGCCGATGATGATGAGGTTGCGGACGCTGTCGCTCATGAAGAACCTTCTGGTTGTGGTCTCGTGTTCAACGAAGTCTAGGGCGTGGACATTCCCCTGCCGTATGTCGACAGCGTCAGGATCTACCCTTCACGACGACCTCGCGGATCTCACCGCGGAATCGCCCTTCACCGATCGCCGGGAGCTTGCGCAGCCACACCACGACGTAGCGGCTGAGAATGCCCGACGGCAGCGACACCGTGGCATCGGTACCGGCCCCGTCGAGCACCGCCACGCGACGCAGCCCGATGAGAGAGCGCGGGGCGCGGGACTGACCACTGCGTGCGGTGTAGATGGCGAGGCTGGTCGGCTTGCCGGCGAGGCGGACCTGCAGGGAGTCGACCTCGCGCCGACCGCCGAGGTCGAGCACGATGCCCACACCGTCCTTCAGCCCGCCGAGGTTCGCCGAGCCGAGGTAGGTCACGGTGCGCCACCCGGAGTTGGGATCGCCGTCGATGGCGCGAGTGACCTGTCGGGGATTCTCCTGACCGTCCTGGCCCTGCGGGTCGAAGTCGCGCACCTGCTGCACCGGTAGCACCCGCAGTGGTGACGACATGTCGATCGGGCTGCTCTCGCCGTTCGTCGACCTCCCGACCAGGAATGCCATCACCGTGACGATCGCGAGGGCGCCGATGATGCCGAGCAGCACGAGGCCACGATCACCCCTGGCAGCCCGCCGCGCACGCAGCTTCCCACGCTCGAACGACGTCGGGGGAGCCGGTTCGTAGGCCTTGGGGCGTCGGCGCGGCGGCTCGAGCCCTGGCGGCGGGCCACCGGGCACGATGACAGGGTCGAGCCGGAGCAGGTCGGGCGAGGACATCCCGGCCAGGCTCGGCTGGTCGTCGAGGATGTCGTCGTCCTCGCCGGAGAGCCGCAGTGTCCGGGCGACGTCGGCAGCCCTGCACAGCGGCGTCGAGTGGTCGCGGGGCGGATCGCCGATGATGCGGTCGCACGTCGTGTCGACGTCGCGGGAGACGCCAGCACGAACCTGCCGAGGGCGGAGGAGCCGGCCGTGCTCGGACGGGGCTGCGCGCAACCCGTCGACGTGGGCGCCGGGCCACCGGCTCGTGAGGCAGGCGTAGAGCAGCTTGCCCAGCGCCTGGACGTCGAGCTGCTCATAGGCCTGCAGGTCGGACAACGAGTCCTGCTTGCCCACTGGCGAAAGGGCGGTCGTGACGCCGAGGCCGACGATCCGGACGGCACCGGACTGCTTGAGCAGCACCTGGTGCGGCGTCAGCCGACGATGGTAGATGCCGTGCTCGTGGGCATGAGCCAGGGCTTCGGCCACCTCCGCGATGACGGTGGCCGACCGGCGGTTGGGCAGGGGCGACTGGGCCAGGAGCTGGTCGAGGGGGAACGCTCGCGCCCACTCCCTGACGACCAGGTGGTGGCTCTGCTCGTCCTCGATGAGGTCGAGCACGCGCAGAAAGCGTGGATCGGTGACTGCCGTCGACTCGCGGGCCGCCGTGAGGAAGTGCTCGGCTCGAGGGTCGGAGCTGGAGAGCATCTCGATACCGACGTTGCGGTTGAGGACCTGGTCGTGAGCCCTCCACGTCGTGGAACCGAGCTTTTCGGTGACGAGGTCTTGGAGCTCGTACCGGTGAGCGAGCACATCGCCGGAGGCCAGTGTCCGCCTGCCGCTCATCTACACCCTCTTTCACCACTCATCGCCATGCTAGTACCGCCGACCAGACGCAGGGATCTTTCAACTCCGCCGAAGCACCGTCCTGAGGAGATAGGTCAGCTGATCCATGTGCACGACCTTGGCGGCCGCGACGTACGTGAGCCCTCCGGCCGCCGCCGCGCCCGCCGCGCTGAGAAGACCGCCGAGCGGGCGTGCCTGATCGACACCGGCGGCGTCGAGGCCGAGCGCGACACCGAGCATGACAAAAGCCGCCAGAGAAGCACACACGACGAGGCGTCCCGTGAAGATGAGCATCTCGCGGTCGAGCACGGGACCCACCACGCGTGACAGGAGCAGCACCGACAACACCGCCCCGACGACGTACGAGATGCCGTACGAGAGTGCCAGCATCATCGCCACCCGGGAGGGGCCCACCTGGGAGGTCAGGACGATGGCCGTCGCAATGTTGACGACAGCGATGACCGACTGGATGAAGAATGGCGTGCGGGTGTCCTCGTTGGCGTAGAAGCCCCGCAGCATCAGGTAGTGGACGGTGAACGCCACCATGGCCAGGGCGAAGGCCTGGATCGTGTAGCCGATGACCTGGGTGTTGCCGTTGAGCGATCCGACGAGCCCGGCGACCGTGGCCGCCTGCTGGCCGAGGCAGCCGCCCACGACGGCGAGGGGCACGACGATGACCAGCGCGATGCGCAGCGTGCGGCCGAGCTCGAGGCGGAAGCGGTCGTATCGACGCTCAGCGGCGAGAGCGGACAGGGTGGGGATGATCGCGGTCGCCAGCGACACCGTGATGACGCCGTGAGGCATCTGGCTCACCAGGAACCCGAATTCGTAGACAGCAGAGCCGCCCGCGTCCTCGCCCGTCGAGGCGGCAGCTGTCGTGGCGCCGGTGCCCAGTCGCTGGACGATCGTGAAGGCGACCTGGTTGACGGCGACAAACATCAGCGTCCACATGCCGAGCCGAAGAGTGTGGCTGAGCCCGACCCCGCGGAAGTCGAACCGCGGCCGAAAGTGGAACCCGGCTTGGCGAAGGAAGGGCACCAGGACAGCGGTCTGGGTAGCGATCGCCAGGGTCGAGCCGATGCCGAGCAGCAGCGACTGCACGGCGCTGAAGCCTTCTCTGCCGTCGGACGTCCCGAAGGCGATGGCGTAGCTGACGAGCATCGCGCAGGCCACGACGTTGTTGACGATGGGCGCCCACATCATGGGGCCGAAGCGGCTGCGCGCGTTGAGGACCTGGCCGATGAGCACGAACGACCCGTAGAAGAACACCTGCGGCATGCACAGGTAGGCCAGCAGCTCCAGCGACTCTCGTTGCTGGTCGAACGCTGGCGTGAACAGGCGGGCGTTGAAGAACAGGCGCACCAGCCACGGCACCGCGACCACGAGGATGGCGGTGGCCGACGCCACGACCAGGAGCCCGAGGGTGATGACCCGGTTGGCATAGGCGTCACCACCGTCTTCGTCGTTCTTCATCGCGCGGACGAGCTGCGGCACCAGGACGACGTTGAAGATCCCGCCCGCCACCAAGATGTAGAGCGCGTTGGGGATGGTGTTGGCGTTGTTGAAGATGTCGGCGTTCAGCGACTTGCCGATGACGGCGAACAGGAGAAGGAGTCGCAGGAAGCCCGTGAGGCGCGACACGATGGTCCCGAGCGCCATCCACGCGCTGGCCCGCGCGATGTTCTGCTCAGTCATCGTCGTCCGGGAGGGTCACGGCAGTCGCCCGGTTGCGATAGCGGCGGAAACGACGGAACAGCGCCCCGAGGACAAGGAGAGCAGCCAAGCCCATTGCCACCCACAGCACGGCTCCGACCTTGCTCGATCGAACATTGAACACCGCCGGCCGGCCGATCTGTCGTCCGTCGGTCGAGCTGAGATGGGCGCTGAGCGTGGTGGTGTTCTGTCGGCCGAGGTCGACCTGGACCGTCAGCGTGCGTCGCTCGCCTGCATCGATGTCGACAGGCTTGACGTGGGGGATCCGCAGCGCAGGATTGCTCGAGTCGAGCGAGATGCCGATGCGGATCGCCTCGTTGGTGCCATTGGTGATCGTGAGGGGGAACCCGCCCTTGGCGCTCGACAGCGTCACCGACGGTGGGCCCTTGATCTGGATCTTGCTCAGCTCGGAACCTGCTCGCCGGGCCCGGGTGCGTGCAATCTTGATGGCGGTGCCCTGGTCGGACCGCCAGCGCACCCCAAGAACGCTGGCCACCTCGCGGGCGAGCGGCTGGTCGACCGAGTCTCTCTGCGGAGTGACCGAGCTCAGTGCGCGTCCGCGGGAGAGGATCCGGGTGGCCTCCAGCAGGACCGCACGATTCAGGGGTTTGGCTCCGGCCGTCGTCGGCACCGCGCCGGTGTAGGTCGAAGGCCGCGTGGTCAGCAGTCCTTCGAGCGTGGAGGCTTTGGTGAACGGGGCCGTGAACGCCTCGGACAGCTTGCCGCTGGAGAACTGGGTGCCCGGGTTCCACGACGGGTCGACCATCGTCACGGCGTCGGCCCTGGATCTGGAGTCGATGGCGCGTTGCAGGACGGCCAGCGCGGCTTCGCTCAGGATGCGCTGTCGAACCGTGACGACCGACGTCTCGCCGGGCACGTCGGCGTCGAGGATGTCGTTGACCAGCAGGGGGACGGGTCCGTCGTCGGTGACGTACTGGACCAGGGATCCTTGGCGACGCTGCCAGCCGGGGAGGCTCGCCGGCGACACGATGACGGGACTGTCTCCGGCGCCGCGGAGATCGCGCAGCAGTGTCGCGGTGACACCACTGCGGGTCGGCCACGACACCCGTCGGCCGGTGATCTGGTAGGTCGTCAGGGCCGAGCTTGTCGCCGTGTTGATCGCTTCCGTGAGGGGCTTGCTGATGTCCTTGTTCTGCGAGAGCGCGAGGTCGTCGGGTCGGTCGAATCCGAGCACCCAGCTGCTCTCCCGCCTGGTGTACGCGAGGAGGTCCTGCAGGAACCGCTCGGCTTCGACCTTTTGCCCGTCGGTGATGTCGAACGACGCCGGGAGATGGCGACCGTTGGCGAGATCGTCGACACCGACCAGCAGGGCAGGGTCGACCAGCGCGGTGGAGGCACCGCCGACGATGCTGGATGCGAGGTTGAGCACGTTGCGTAGCTGGCCGCCGGTGCTGACCGCCGCGAGCAGAGCAGCGGGGTCGGAGTAGTCGCCGTCGGCCTTGCGTCGGTCGGGCATGAGGAAGGGCCAGACGACGGAGGCGGGCACGGCGCCCTGTTTCGATGAGATCAGTGGCAGAAAGGTCGTGGCTCTCGCGATGGCGTCGGGGCTGCGCTCGCCCGTGACGTCGGTACCGAGGATCTGCACCCCAACCGGGTAGACCCCCTCGGCACCGGAGATGCCGAGCCGGTCGTACGGGACCGTGACGGTGAACCGCTTGCTCTCGCCGGCCGCAAGGTCGCCCAGTGTGTCGAACGCCTCCGTGTCAGTCACCCGGGTACCCGTGTAGGCCGCATTGTTGTCGATGGCATCGACGATCTGGGCCCTTGTCGTGAACGGCACGATGGGGATGACCAGGTAGGCCTGCACGTTCGTCCATGCATGTTTGTCGTTGTTCGTGACGGTGCCGGACATCGTGACGGTGGAGCCTTCGGCGAGGCGGCTGGGGCTGAGCGACCTGATGGAGACACTCAGGTCGGGGTTGCCGTCGGCGGCCCGGGCGGGGATCACCGGTGACATCAGCGCGATGAGGATCGTCACGAGCAGCGCGACGAGAATCGAACGACGGCGGCTGCTCACCCGAACATGCTAGACGTCCGCCCCGGGATCATTGACGTCGACGATCAGGCGCAGCCCCGCGGCGTGCGGTCGGGCGCCGTATGAGGGCCGATAGAGTGTGGTCCCGTGCCCACGTCCTCGCTGACCCTCGACGACCGGGCCCGGATCGAAGGCGTGCTCGACGCTCACCCCTTCCTTGCCGACCTCGGTGAGATCTTCGAGGCAGCCGGGTACGAGCTGGCCATCGTCGGTGGCCCCGTGCGTGATGCGATCCTCGGCCGGCCGGGCAACGACTGGGACTTCGCGACGTCTGCTCTCCCCGAGCAGGTCGAGCAGATCGTTGGCACGTGGGCCGATGCCATGTGGGACGTCGGACGTGAGTTCGGCACGATCGGGCTCCGCAAGGGTGGGCACGACCTCGAGATCACGACCTACCGCGTCGATGCCTACGACGCCACCTCCCGCAAGCCCGAGGTCCGTTTCGGCGACACCCTCGACGGCGACCTCTCGCGGCGCGACTTCACCATCAACGCGATGGCCATCCGGATGCCGTCGCGGGACTTCGTCGACCTGTTCGGTGGCCTCGACGACCTCGCGGATTACCTCCTCCGCACCCCGGTCACCCCCGAGCAGTCGTTCAGTGACGACCCTCTGCGCATGATGCGGGCAGCACGCTTCGTGTCGCAGCTCAGCTTCCTCGCCGCCCCCGAGATCGTGGCGGCGATGACCGGCATGTCGGGCCGGCTCGAGATCGTGTCAGCCGAACGAGTCCGCGATGAGCTCAGCAAGCTGCTCCTGGGCAAGCACCCTGTCGAGGGGCTCCGGCTTCTGGTCGACACCGGGCTTGCCGACCACATGCTTCCCGAGCTGCCGGCCCTCGTGCTGGAACGCGACGAGCACCATCGCCACAAGGACGTCTACGAGCACTCGCTGACGGTGCTGGAGCAGGCCATCGCGCTGGAGCACCGGCTCGACCCGCGGCCCGATCTGGTCATCCGCCTCGCCGCACTGCTGCACGACATCGGCAAGCCGAAGACACGTCGCTTCCAGGACGGCGGCGCGGTGACCTTCCACCATCATGACGTCGTCGGGGCGAAGCTCGTCCGCAAGCGCATGCGTGCGCTGCGCTACAGCAACGGCCTGATCGACCAGGTGGCGACGCTGGTCGAGCTGCACCTGCGGTTCCATGGTTACGGTTCCGGGGAATGGACCGACTCCGCCGTGCGCCGGTACGTCCGCGATGCCGGCGACCAGCTCGAGCGGCTGCACATCCTCACCCGTGCCGACTGCACGACGCGCAACCAGAAGAAGGCACTGAGGCTTCAGCGGACGTACGACGAGCTGGAACGGCGCATCGCGGTGCTCGCCGAGCAGGAGGAGCTCGGCTCGATCCGGCCCGCCCTCGACGGCGCGCAGATCATGGCCGTGCTGGGCACCCCCCCGGGCCCGGAGGTGGGCGAGGCGTCCCGCTTCCTGCTCGACCTGCGCATGGACAGGGGTCCCCTGGGTGAGCCGGACGCCACGGAAGCACTCAAGGCCTTCTGGAACGCCCGCCCTCACTAGCGCCAGCGAGCGAAGCTGTGTGAAGTTCTCTCGGACGGACCCGTGGGCGGATCCGTCCGGAACGCATCTCAGGTGCCGGGACTCACCCTGTGCGTCCGGTGAACCTTGTGCTCACCTGCGACCTTCGGCGCGGGGTTCGAGGTCTGGGTCGATGGCCACGCAGGTCGGTTGCCTTCATAGGCCCAGTCCGTGAAGAAGCTCGTGAGGTCGAGCCCAGTGACGTCCTCGGCAAGGGACTGGAAGTCTTTCGTCGAGCCCGTCGACCCGTTCCGCTGGGCGATCCACTGCCGCATCGTGGTGAACAGGTCAGCGGTGCCGATCGTGGTGCGCAACGCCTCCAGGGTCATGGCGCCACGGTCGTAGACCTGCCATCCGAACAGGTCGGCGGGGTCGGTGAAGGCGGCCATCGGGGTGGTCCAAAGCGGGTCGTCCGCCGGGGTCGTGTTCCACTGCCCGAAGTACGCGGCGTTGGTCGTCGGGCCTGATCCGTTCACATGTTCGTAGTCAGTGGTGAGGAACGTGGCAGGACCCTCGGCCAACCACAGGTCTGACCAGTCGGTGGCCGAGACCGCGTCGCCGAACCACTGGTGGACGAGCTCGTGCACGACCGTCTCCTCGTCCGCGGACCTCTCGAAGAACGGACGGTCCTGGGTCTCGAGCGCGTAGCCGAGGTCGGTGTCGTCAACCAGCAGACCCGTGCTGTTGCCGGGATAGGGGCCGAATCTCTTCTCCATGTAGCGCAGGATCGGACCGATCTTCGTCCGGCTCTCGTTGGTGGTCTGCTTGTCCTGCGCGCTCAGGCCGGAGTCGATGAAGCTCCACTCCTTGATCTTTCGGCCGCTGGCGAGCCCGATGGTCGACTGGTGGACGTCGTACGCGCCGATCGACACCATCGACAGGTACGGAGCCATCTGCTTCCTCTGCTTCCAGCGCCACGTGGTCGTGGCGCCCGTCCTGACCTTGGAGGTCAGCTCGCCGTTGCTGACGCCGGCGGCATTCTTCCCACCGATCGTGGTGGGGATCTTCAGGGAGATGTCGTAGGTTGCCTTGTCCTTCGTGGTGTTGTTGTCGGGGTACCAGGTCATCGCCCCGACCGGCTCGGCGACGGCGGTCGCGCCGTCGTCCGTCTGCACCCAGCCCTCGCTCGAATCATCGGGATCGGTGTGGCTCGCGGGCACTCCGGAGTAGGTGATGACAGTCGTGAACGCGCGATGCACCGGCGTCTTGGGCGTGATGACGAGCTTGTGTCTCGTGGTGGCTGCATCGTTATCGCGGGTGTACGCCGCCGCCTTTCCGTCCACGGTGACGGAGTGGACCGTCAGGCCTTCGAAGTCCAAGGAGAACGACGACAGCGGGTGGTCTGCTGTCGCCTTGATCGTGGTTTTGGCGTCGATCGCCTTGGTGTCGAAGTCGTAGGCGAGGTCGACGTCGTAGTGCCTGACGTCGTATCCGCCGTTGCCCACGTTCGGGAAGAGGGAGTCACCCGATGTCTGGGCGCCGGCGGCGGGAGCGGGAGCGACTGCGCTGGCCGGAGACGGCAAGCCGAAGAGAGCCGCCACCAGTGCGGTGGTCGCGGCGACTGCAAGCAACTTGCGCGATGCGGGCATGGTGCGTGGACGAGGCCTGTACATACGTCGGACTCCCTCATTCGTCGGTCCCTGCGACCAACCGGACCTACCTACGCGATGTTTCGCGCGGGTCATTGTCGGACTGTGCCACCGAACCGAGCCCTTGTCACGCGCCACCAACGGGGTGCTACGTGGCGGGGATTGCGCCGGACGGAGGCGCGGTTAGCGCGTCCGTGTATTCCGTCACGGGCGTCTCACCGTCGTCCGTGGCGTAGACGGAGCCGAAGTAATCCTGGGTCTTGCCAGTCACCTTCGCCATCTGGGCACCGCCGTAGCCGGAGTGGTCGTCGGCCGAGTAGCGAAGCTTGGTCAGGCCCGAGCCGTCGAGTCCACCCTTCTCGATGGTGCTCATGAGCGACTCGCGGGTCAGGTCCTTCCCGGTCTGTTCCAGCGCCTGCACGAACAGGAAGCCCACCGTCATGCCGTAGACGGTGTTGCCGGTGAACGGGGCGTCCCCGTTGAAGTCGGTGTTGATCTTCTTGAACTCCTTGATCCACGGATCGTTGTCGTCGGACTGCGACGGCAGATAGTTGGTGCTCAGGAAGCCCTCGAGCAGAGGCGCAGCGTCGCCGAGTGCCCCGGCGACGGTGGCGTAGTCTGCGCCGACCGACGTGCTGATCCACTGGGGCTGGAACTTCAGCCGAGCTGCGGTGCCGATGGCCAGAGCGGTGAAGCCCGGCACGGTGGCCAGTGAGACGACCTCGCACCCGGCGGCCTTGAGCTTACCGATCTGGGGCGTGACGTTGGTGTTGCTGGTGACGTACTTCTGGCGTTCAGCTACACCATCATCACCGAGGATCTGGGTCAGCCCGCGCAGCGCGTCCCGACCGAAGTCGTCGTCCTGGCCCAGGAAGCAGACTTTCTTGTCGGCCAGGTTCTTCTTGATGTAGGTGGCCTGGACCTTCGCCTCGGTCGTGTAGTCGGCCTGGAAGCCAAAGGTCGTCGGGTACTTCTTCACCTGGTTCCAGCTGCGGCTTCCTGACGCGACGAACAGGTCAGGGACCTTGTTGGTCTTGAGAAAGTCAAGGACCCCGGTGTGAGTAGGCGTGCCGAGCCCATTGATGATCGCGAAGACCTTGTCCTTCAAGACCAGCTCCCGCACCACCTTCTGGGTGTTGGCGGGGTTGTAACCGTCGTCCTTCACCTTGTAGCTGATCTTGCGTCCGTGGACTCCGCCCTTGCTGTTCACGTAGTCGAAGTAGGCCTTGGTGGCCGGCGAGATGGTCGAGTAACCGGCGGCCGCCGGGCCGGTCAGCGGCTGGTGTGTGCCCACGACGATCGAGTCCTTCGTGACGCCCGGCGTGGACGCGGCGTCGCCGGCACCTCCTCCGCAGGCCGCGAGGGTCCCGATCAGGCCGAACGTGGCGATGGCAGTGATGGATTGTGTGAGGCGGTGCCTGTGCTCATACATCGATGGACTCCGAACTTGTCGTGGTGGGTTGTTGCTCTGCGATGGTCGGACGGCGGGCCGATCGACGCACTCGAACGGTCGCGGCCGAGACGAGGCCCTGGATTCCGCGGGGGAAGAGGATCGTCACGAGGATCAGCACGAGCCCGAAGACCAGGAGCGACACGTTGCCGTCGAGGCGCGCGGCGAGCGTCGGCGAGGACCCGAGGCTGTTGGTGAGGGAGTCGGTGATCTCGGGGAGCGCAACCAGCAGAACGGCTCCCCACACGGCACCCGCCAGGTGACCGATGCCACCGATCACGACCGCCATCAGCAGGAACAGCGAGAACGCCAGCGAGAACGCTCCAGGCGACACCGACTGGGTCAGCACCGCGAGGATGCCACCGCCGAGGCCCGCGGTCGCGGCACTCACGACAAACACGATGACCTTGGTTCGGCCGACGTTGATGCCCGCGAGCCTGGCCGCGACCTCGTCGTCGCGCACGGCGCGCATCTCGCGGCCGAACCGGCTGTTCACCAGGTTGGCGAGCAGGAACATCGTGAGCATCGCCGCGAGCGACGCGACCCAGGCCTGCCAACGCTCGAGCGGGAACGTCGCACCGAGGCTCATCGGGGCGGGCTCGACGACGACGGTCAAGCCCTGGTCGCCACCCAGCTTGTCGGCGAACGTCGTGGTGATGGCAGGGACGACGATCGTCAGCGTGAGGGTCAGCCCGGCCAGGTAGGGACCGAAGAGCCGGGCACCAGCCAGCCCGACGATGCCCCCGACGATCGCGCTGACAATGACTGCGGCGACCAGCGGGAGCACGAGCAGCAACGGGCCTGTCGTGCCACGATCGAAGAGCTCGGCGGACAGCAACGCATACGTGTAGGCGCCGACCGCCATGAGAGCGCCGTGCCCGAGGGAAAGCTGGCCCGACAGGCCCACGAGGACCGTGAGGCCGGCCGTGGCGCAGAGGTAGGCAGCGACCGTGGCGAGCTGGTAGTTGCGATAGGGAGAGAGCCCGTAGGTCAGTGCGAAGATCGCGACCCCGGCGACCAGGGTGATCAGCGCGTGACGCAGCAACGTGTGGCGGGCCAGGTGGTCCAACATCGTCACACCTGCCTTGCCGTCACGCGGCTGAACAGTCCGGCTGGTCGCAGCAGGAGCACCCCGATGAGCAGCACGAGGATCACGACAGCGGACAGATCACTGCCGGAGTAACCGCTCACGTACGAGAGGACGAGTCCGACCCCGAGTCCACCGACAACCGCACCGAGCGGGCTGTCGAGCCCACCCACCACTGCGGCGGTGAAGGCGTAGACAAACACGAGGTCTGTCGCATGCGGGTGAGCGCCGAGCTCGGTGGGTACGATCAGGAGCGCGGCCAGACCGCCGACCGCGCCGGCGAGCGCCCAGCTGAGCGTGAGCATACGGCCGACGTTGACGCCGAGCAGACGAGCCATGTCGGGCGCGAACGCGGCGGCACGCATCTTGAGCCCGATGTCGGTGCGCGTGAACGCGTAGCCGAGACCGACCATCACCGCGATGACCGTGGCGAAGACAAAGATGTCGTACGGCGACAGGAGGGGTTGATCGCCGACGCTGAGCGGGCTCCGACTGAACGGCACGTCCATCGGCCGATAGCTGCTGCCGTAGATGATGCCGAGGACGGCCTGGATGACCAGGACCAGGCCCAGCGCCACGATCACCGCGTTGAGGGGCCGCGCCGAGTCGACGTGGCGCATGACCAACCGTTCGGTCGCGGCCCCGATGATGAGGCCGGACACCACGGCCGCGAACAGCCCGAGCCAGTAGGAGCCCGACGCGTTGCTCACGCTGTAGGCAACGAACGTCGACGCGGCGGCCATCGCCCCCTGCGAGAAGTTGACGAGGCGGGCGCCACGCCAGATCATCACGAGGGCGAGCGCGAAGGCCGCGAAGACGGCGCCGCGCGCGAGGCCGTCGACGGTCAGGAAGATGAAACGATCCACGTGTCAGAACCCCAGGTAGGCGTGTCGGAGGTCGTCGTCCGCGGCGATACGTGAGGCCTCGTCGGCGACCACGACCGTGCCGAGTGAAAGGACGACGCCACGGTCGGCGATGGACATGGCACTGCGGACGTTCTGCTCGACGAGCAGGACGCTGGGCCCAGTGTTGTCACGCAGCTGCCGAAGCAGGGCCATGATCTGCGCGGTGACCTTGGGCGCGAGTCCGAGCGACGGCTCGTCGAGGAGGAGCAACCGGGGGCGGGCGACGAGGGCGCGACCGATGGCGAGCATCTGGCGCTCACCCCCAGACAGCTGATGGCCGGGGCTCTTGCGACGCCTGTCGAGTGGCTCGAAGAGGTCGAACACCTCGGCGGTCGCCCGTCGGGCGTCTTCCTTGTCCTTGCGCCACACGTGGCCAAGTCGAAGATTCTCCTCGACGGTGAGCTCGGTGATGACGCCACGACCCTCGGGGACGTGGGCGATGCCGCGGTGCACCAGGTCCTGGACACGGGTGCCCCGCAGCTCGTCACCATCCCACGTGATGGAGCCCGCGGTGGGCTCGACCAGGCCTGACAGCGCTCGAAGGAGAGTCGTCTTGCCGGCTCCGTTGGCTCCGACGACCGCCACGATGGTGCCGGGGTCGACGTCGAGGTCGATCGCGTGCAGCACGGGCGCAGCGCCGTATCCGGCTGTCAGTCCTCGTACGGTCAGCGATGGCCCCCCGGCGGCCGCCATCAGGTAGCGACCTCGGCGCCGAGATAGGCCTCCGCCACCAACGGGTCGTCACGCACTTCATCAGGTGTGCCATGGGCGATGACCTTGCCGAAGTCGAGCACGACCAGTGCGTCGCACACGTCCATGACGAGATCGACGTGATGCTCGACCAACATGACCGAGCAACCTTCGCCCCGAGCCGGGAGGCTCGTGATGAGCTGGCCCAGCTCGGCGATGTCCTCATGGCCGAGACCGCCGGCCGGCTCGTCGAGCAGCACGAGACGCGGCTCGCTGATCAACGTACGAGCAAGAGCGACACGCTTGCTCACCGCGTAGGGCAGCGTCGACGGTGGGGAGTAGGCATGGGCGCCGAGGCCGAGCTCGTCGATCAGCGCGCTGGCCCGCTCGTACAGCTCCCGCTCGTCGCGATCGGCACGGGGCAGGCCGAGGAGCCCGGACCAGAACCCCGCGCGGGCCGAGTGGCTCGCGCCCGCGACGATGTTCTCGACCACGCTGAGGCCCGGGAACAGCCCGAGCCCCTGCAGGCTGCGGGAGATGCCTTGGCGCGACAGCTGGTGCGGCACGGGCCGCAACGGCTTGCCGTCGAGGAGGAGTTGGCCCTCCTGGGGACGGGTGAATCCGCAGACGACGTTGAACAGAGTGGTCTTGCCCGCGCCGTTGGGGCCGATGACGCCGACGACCTGGCCGGCCGGCAGCTCGAACGAGATCGAGTCGAGCGCCGTGAGGCCACCGAACCTGACAGAGATGCCGTCCACGTCGAGACGAGCACCACCCCTGCCGGCCTGTGTGACCTGGGTCTCTAGATTCATGCACTCAGAGTGTATGTTTTCTTGGCAGTCGTCAACCGGCTATCGATTCATCACCGGCCGACAGCGACCCGTGGCCATACTGGGCTGTGGCCACAGAGGAGCGAGAACCGATGCCGGTAGAACGGCGGCGCAGCACAGACGGCAGGATCGCGCGCGGTGAACGCACTCGGGATGCGATCGTCGCGGCGCACACTGAGCTGTTGCGCGAGGGGGTCCTCAAACCGACCGCGAAGCACCTCGCGGAGCGTGCAGGCATCTCGTTGCGAACGGTTTGGCTCAACTTCAACGACCTCGAGGCCCTGCTCCGCGCCACGACGGCATTCTGGCTGGGGGCGGACGCCGAGCTGCGGCTCCCGGTCGAGTCGGGCCTTGCGCTCCCCGACCGCATCGACCGTTACTGCGAGCAGCGCACTGCGCGGCTCGAGAACCTCGCGCCGGCCGCGAGGTCGGCGGCACTCGGCGAGCCGTTTTCCACGGCTCTCAAAATGAGCAGGCAGGCGCACATCCAGCGTTCGCTAGATGACTTGGAGGTGACCTTCGCCCCCGAGCTCGACGCCGGTGGCGCCGAGCGGGAGGTACTACTCAAGACCCTCTTCATCGCGACCAGTTGGCCCAGCTGGATAACGCTCAGGGATGACTTCGGTCTCGACATCGACGACGCGACCACGGTCATGCGCCGATCGCTCACGTCCCTGCTCGCATGACAACGCTCGAGAGTCACGCAGGACGCGTGGCCAGGCACCCAGGATCCGGTCGAAGCGGACCTGAGTGGCTCGCGAGGGGTCCTGGGGGGCTCGCGTGGGGTTGGGGGGGGGGGGGGGGTTAGCGCTCTAGCTCTCCTGAGATGTACTTCTCGAGCATGTCGCGGCCGAGGTCGTCGGGGCGCTGCTCGGGGGGCGACTTCATCAGGTAGGACGAGGCCGACAGCAGTGCGCCGCCAATGCCCCGGTCCTTCGCGATCTTGGCCGCACGGATGGCGTCGATGATGATGCCTGCGGAGTTGGGCGAGTCCCAGACCTCGAGCTTGTACTCCAGGTTGAGGGGAACGTCACCGAACGCGCGACCCTCGAGGCGGACGTAGGCCCACTTGCGGTCACCGGGGCACGCGTCGTAGTGGCACGGTCCGATGTGGGCGTTGCGGCTGTCGGTCAGGC
>NZ_JACMOM010000315.1 GCF_014378035.1 Aeromicrobium sp.
CGAGACGTTGTAGGGCAGGTTGGCAACCAGAGCGGTGGGCTCGGGGCCGGGCAACGAGTCGACCTTCATCGCGTCGGCAATCACCAGGTCGAAGTGATCGACGTGATCGGGGGCGTGCTCCGCGATGGTCGACGGCAGCTGCGCCGCCAGCACGTCGTCGATCTCGACAGCAGTGACGTGGGCGGCCACCTCCAGCAGCCCGAGGGTCAGCGACCCCAGACCGGGCCCGATCTCGACGACCACGTCGTCAGCACCGATCGCCGACGTCCGCACGATGCGCCTGACCGTGTTGGCGTCGATGACGAAGTTCTGCCCCCGTTGCTTCGTCGGACGGATACCGCTCGACTCCGCCAGGCGTCGGACGTCAGCGGCTCCGAGCAACCGGGGTGGCGTCAGTTGAATCTCGCCTCGGCACAACCCCACTGACCCCAGCCCGAGCGGGCCTGCAGGATCTTGGCGAACTTGATCTGTACCTCACGGGTGCTCTCATGCGGCAGCCCGGGGCCGCCCACGCTGTGCCAGGTGTCGGCACTGAACTGCAGGCCACCGTAGTAGCCGTTGCCGGAGTTGATCGACCAGTTGCCGCCGGACTCGCACTCGGCGATCTTGTCCCACACCGTGTCGCCGGTGCTCATGGTGACGGGAGCGGGCTCCTTCGGCTTCGTGCCGCGCGCCTCGATCTGCGGGCGCGGTGCGCTGAGGGTGCGCGACGTCAGAACCTCACGGTTGCGGACCTTGCCGTCGGCGAGGATCAGCTCGACCTTCTGCTGCTTGCGGCCAGAGACACCCTCGGTGACGATCTTGGTCTCGCCGGCCGTGACGGATGAGTCCTTGCGGACCTTGACCGGGTACTTGAGCGCGACCGTCTCGGTGCGGGTGACCTTCTTGATGCGGGTGACGCGCAACGCCACGCCGGGCTTGATGAAGGCGCCCTTCCCCGGGCTGACCTCATCGTCGGAGTCGAGGGTGATGTCGGCCGCCTTCAACGCGGCACCGACGGTGGGGGCGGAGGTCGACACCACCTTCTTCTTCTTGTCGGCGTCGACGACCAAGGCCTTCGGGGTGCTCACGACGAGCGTGGAGCCGGCGCGCGACAGCTTCGCAGAGCGCTTCGCGGAAAGATAAGAGCCGTCGGAAGGAGCGAAGCCCAAGCTCGCGAGGGCGCCGCCGACCGTGGCGTCGTAGACCGTCTGCTTGGTGACGCTGCCGTCGACGGTGAGGGTCAGGGGCTTCGCGTAGGCGACGGTGATCGTCGCGTCGTTCGCGAGCGAGGAAGATGCCGACGGGCTCAATTGGTCGCCGTCACGGACCGCAACCTTCTTGGCCTTCAGCACGTCGGAGACCGTGTCGCCGAAGGTGCGGATGGTCTGGGTGTGACCGTCGACCGACAGCGTCACGGTCTTGTTGAGGGCGCCGTAAGCGGCGGTGCCGCCTCCCACGATCAGCACGATCGCGAGGTTGAGGGCGAGGATGGGAAGTGTCTTGCGGTGTCTGGTCAGGCGCACGGATCTCCTGGGAACAGAATGGCTCAGTGCTGTGCGGCGGGGTGCCACATGTCGAGCCGGGTTTTCCACCGTACCGAGTCCTTCCCAAGGGTCAAATCCGCTGCGCCCAGGGTCCCCCGAAGGCACTGTTCGTGTTGGTGTCGATGTCGTGACACATTTCTTCGACCGATTTTCCTGCAATCGCAGCCATGAATCGCACCGTGAGCGGGATCAGGAACGAGGAGTTCGATTTCCCGCGGTGCGGCACGGGTGTGAGAAAGGGCGCATCGGTCTCGACAAGAATACGGTCGGCCGGCGTGACCCGGAGCGCTTCTCGCAGGTTCTCAGCATTCTTGAAGGTGACCGTGCCGGCGAACGACAGGTAGGCGCCGCGATCGAGGCACTCCCGAGCAAAATGGGCATCGCCGGAGAAGCAGTGCATGACCGTGCGCGCCGGCGTGCCCTCGTCGTCGAGCACGGCGAGTACGTCGTCATGTGCATCGCGATCGTGGATGACGAGGGTGCGGTCGTGCCGTTTGGCCATCCGCACGTGCTCGCGGAACGACGCGTGCTGAGCCTCGCGCCCCTCCTCACCGGTGCGGAAATAGTCAAGCCCGGTCTCGCCCACCGCACGGACGTGGGGTGACTGGGCCAAAGCATCGATCTCGGCCAGGGCCGCGTCGAGCTCGCCATGCTCGGCCAGCCGTGGTGCCTCGTTGGGATGCAGTGCCACGGCTGCGACAACCGAGTCGTACGCCTCCGCCGTCTGGACCGCCCAGCGCGAGCCTTCGAGGTCGCAACCGACCTGCACGATGCGTGTCACGTTGACCGCCGCGGCCCGGTCGAGAGCCTCATCGACCGACAACATGGGAACGTCACGCGGGGGCATGTCGAGGTGGCAGTGGTTGTCGACCACCGGGGCGGGCAGACGCTCCGGCGCGATCGGCCAGCTGCTCATTCCGCGGGGGCCTCGATGCGGGGAAACAGGGAGGCGGGTTTGGTGATGATGGTTCCGGCGGGGAGCTGACCCCACGCCGCGACACCGTCGATGCGCTGTTCGGCGAGTGCGCCCAGCGCCGGTTCGGCTCCGAGGGAGTGCCACAGCCCCGCCGAGGCCTTGGGCATGACGGGGTTGAGCAGCACGGCCAGCACGCGCAGGCCCTCGGCCGCCGTCACCAGGATCGTGGCCAGACGGTCTGACTCCGCATCCGATGACTCTGCGTCCTTGGCGACCTTCCACGGTGCCTGCTCGGTGAGGTAACCGTTGAGCTCGTCGACGATGCGCCAGATCGCGGAGAGCGCGTCCTGCGGAGCGATCTTCTCGATCGCCAGGTCGGCTGCGGCCACCGACTCGAAGACGACGTCGATGACGGCCTGCTCAGCAGCCGTCGGCGCACCGGCCGCGGGCAACGACCCGTCGTAGTACTTGCCGATCATGGCCGCGACGCGCGACGCGAGGTTGCCGAAACCGTTGGCGAGCTCGGCGTGGTAGCGGGCGTTGATGTCCTCCCACGAGATCGAGCCGTCGCTGCCGAAGGTCAGGGCCCGCGCGAAGTAGTAGCGGTACGCGTCCGATCCGAAGGTGTCGACGAGCTCGTCGGGGCGGATGCCGTTGGCCTTGGACTTGCTCATCTTCTGTCCACCGACGAGCAGCCAACCGTGGGCGAACACCCGGTGTGGCACGGGCTCGCCCGCGGCCATCAGCATCGCTGGCCAGATGACGGCGTGGAATCGAGCGATGTCCTTGCCGACCAGGTGGATGCTCGCGGGCCACACCTCGTCGAACCGTTCACGGTCGTTGCCGTAGCCGACCGAAGTGGCATAGCTGAGGAGCGCCTCGATCCAGACGTAAAAGATGTGCTTCTCGTCCCACGGCACGCTGATGCCCCAGTCGAACGTCGACCGGGAGATCGAGAGGTCACGCAGGCCGCGGCTGACGAACGAGATGACCTCGTTGCGCGCCGACTCGGGCTGGATGAAGTCAGGGTTGGCGTCGTAGAAGTCGAGCAGCTTCTGCTGGTAGTCGCTGAGCCGGAAGAAGTAGTTCTCCTCCGAGATGAGCTCGACCCGGCTGCCGTCGAGCTTCGACACCATGAAGCCCTCGTCGTCACCCTCGCCGGCGGTGACGTCGTCATCGCCGACGAACTCCTCGCTGCCGACGCTGTAGTGGCCTGAGAAGTTGCCCTTGTAGACAGCGCCACGCTCGTGGAGGGCGGTCCAGAATGCCTGCGCACCGTCGAGGTGGCGCTGGTCGGTGGTCCGGGTGAAGTCGTCGTTGGCGGCGTCGATGGTCTGGAGCAACGGCTTCCATTCCGTCTCGACGAGCGCATCGACCCACTCCTGCGGCGAGACGCCGTTGGCCTCGGCCTTGCGGAGCACCTTCTCGCCGTGCTCGTCGGTGCCCGTGGTGTACCAGACGTTCTCGCCGCGCTGTCGGTGCCAGCGCGTGATGATGTCGCCCATCACCGTGGTGTAGCCGTGCCCGATGTGTGGTGCGTCGTTGACGTAGTAGATGGGAGTGGTGACATAGAACGTGGAGTCGGACACGTCCTCAATCCTAGTGACAGCCCTGACATACCCGGTGACCCCTCCGGCGCGTCAGGAGTGGCGCGTCAGGAGTGGGCGGCGTCGTAGACGTCCTTGCGCCGCGTCCCCGTCTCGCCCGCGACCTGCGACACGGCGTCCTTGCGGCTCAGCCCCTCGTCCTGACGCGCGGTCACCATGTCCTTCAGCTGCTCGGAGGTGTACGAGCGCTCGAGCTCCGACGCACCACCCACCACGATCGTCACCTCACCGCGCACGCCCTGCTCCTGGCTGCTGGCCCACTCGACGAGCTCGGCGAGCCCCCCACGCGCCACCTCCTCGTACGTCTTGGTCAGCTCGCGGCACACGGCAGCGGCTCTGTCTGCCCCGAACACCTCGGCCATGGCGCGCAACGAGGCTCCCGTGCGGTGGGGCGACTCGAAGAACACCATCGTGCGCCGCTCGGTCGCGAGCTCGGTGAGTGCGCGCGTGCGTTCGCCGCCCTTGCGCGGAAGGAACCCCTCGAAGCAGAAGCGGTCGACCGGCAGGCCCGACACCGCCAGAGCCGTGAGCACGGCCGACGGCCCCGGGATGGCAGTCACGGCGATGTCGGCCTCGATCGCGGCCACGACGAGCCGGTAGCCGGGGTCGGACACGCTCGGCATGCCGGCGTCGGTCACCAGCACGACCGTCGAGCCCTCGACCAGCATCGCGGCGAGCTCGGGTGTGCGGCGCTCCTCGTTGCCCTCGAAGTACGACACCACCCGACCGGAGATCTCGATGCCCAGCTCAGAGGCAAGCCGCTTGAGCCGGCGGGTGTCTTCCGCGGCCACGACGTCGGCGGGGGCCAACGCCTCCGCGAGGCTCCCGCTGGCGGTGGGCCGCCGACCCTTCGGGGGGGCGGGCAGGGGGAGCATGGGACGGGTCCTGTCCGCGCGCCCGCC
>NZ_JACMOM010000316.1 GCF_014378035.1 Aeromicrobium sp.
CCATCGTGCCCTCGAACGGAGGGCTGCCGGTGAGGCACTCGAACAGCAGGCATCCGACGGAGTAGATGTCGCTGCGCTCGTCGACTCGACCCTCGTACTGCTCGGGTGGCATGTAGTGGGGTGTGCCGGCGATGGTGGCGGTGGCGTCTGAGGCCGCGCGCGCGATGCCGAAGTCGACGATCTTGACGCCACCGTCCTTCGTGACCAGCACGTTGGCGGGCTTGATGTCCAGGTGCAGGATGCCCGCCTGGTGACAGGCCGCCAGACCGTCGAGCACGCTTCTCACGACGATCACCGAGCGCAGGCTGGGCCCGTGCGACACCAGCAGGTCGCGCAGGGACGAGCCCTCGACCAGCTCCATCACCAGGTGGGGGGTGATCTCGCCGTCACCGTCGGGCATCTGCACGAGGTCGTGCACCGTGACCACATGAGGATGCGACACCCGCGCGAGCGTGCCGACCTCGCGCGTGATGCGTCGCATCGCCCGCTCGTCGTCGGCGAGGAAGTGCGAGAACCGCTTGATGGCCACGTCGCGGTGCAGCTGACGGTCCTTGGCCCGGAACACCACGCCATGGTTGCCCGCGCCGATGCGTCCCAGCAGCTCGAACCGCTGCTCGACGGGGACGCTGACCGCGGGCACGGGTGAGGTCGCGAGGGGGTCTGCCACCACAGCGAACCTCCTCCCCTGGGTCGAAACAGCCTTGTTCACGACGGTACGTCGCGCCCGATCATTGTCCCTAGCGACTGGGAACGCCAGCGAGGTGCCCGTCCTTCTGGTGTCCGTTCTTGAGATGAATATTCTTGACGTGAACCGTGCCGAAGGTGTCCATGACCGCCAGCAGTCGGATTCCGGCAAGCGCGATCGCCGATCCGCTGCGAAGCGGCGTCCAGACGTCCTCGCCCACCCGTACGCCGTCGACGGTCGTGCCGTTGGTGCTGCCGAGGTCCTTGATCTGCCACTGGGCACCATGCAGGCGCACCGCGGCGTGCCGGTGCGATACCTCGGGCTCCACGAACGTCACAGGGCTCTCGGGTAGCCGTCCAAGCACCACCGTCGCCGTTCGCGGCATGGTGACGACATCGTTGCCCCGTTGCAGGCTCAGCTCACTGGCGACGTTCATGGTCGGCGAGCCAGCATCGAGGTCGGGCACCAACGCCGGGAAGTTCATCGTCGCCGCGGGGCCGGTCGGTCGGGGCACGGCTGGCTCCACCCGGTCCTGCTCCTCGTCCAGGTCCACCACCACGTCCCAGCCGGTCCGGCGAGGCTGTGCGGCGCGTGATGCGTCCTCGTCCTGGGGGCGACGGCCGGCGATGCCGTACGAGGCGGGACGAGCCGACCCGCGCGCCGGCGGCACCCATCCCGATCGCAGACCGGGGTCGACCTCCACGATCACAGTCACGTCGCGCGGCGCCGACCATCCCTCACGCCGCGCATGGGCGAGGTAGAGCTTCGCGGCATCGTCGCCGAGGCGCTCGACGTCGCCGTCAGGATCGAGCCGCTCGAGATCTTCGGGCGCGACTCGCACCGTCAGCTCGGCGAACGCCAGACGGTCTCCGCTCGGCATGATCACGTGCTGGCTGGTCAGCGCCCTCACGAACCGTCGCCGCAGCACCCCGGACGAGCCTGTGGGGTAGGACACGAGCTTGGCCGCGACCTCCGTGGCGGCCGCGCGCTTCGAGCCGGTGCCGAAGATGCTCTGCGCCACCCGCAGCGCCACGACCACTGCGGCGACAAGCGCGACAAGGATCAGGAGATTCATGGCCAACACCGACAGGGTTCCGTTCATGGCATCATCTTCAGGGCCAGCCGCAGCATGAGTCGAGCTGCGGCGGAATGCATTCCACGAAGGAGCCACGTTGCTGCGTATCGCCTGGTCGGACGGCGACCGGCGATCAGGCGCGAGCACCATCGCGGCAAGCAAACGGTTCGTGCTCGCCCGCCGCATGTCGCTGCCCGAGCAGGTGCCCGTTGCGGCCGAAGAGATCGATGGCTCGTCGTACGTGTTCGTGCGACTTCCCTACGTCAGCGACCCCGCGCTGGTCATCACAGCGACCGCCGGACAGCCGGTGGCGCACCGCGGCCAGCGCGCCAACGGTGCGATCGTCGAGCTGACAACTCCGAGCGGCGAGACGACGACGCCGTCGCCAGGGCAGAGCTTCTCGCTGACCGTCAGCGGCAGCCGGCTCGAGCTGCGAGTCCCCGAATTCACGTTCAGCGTGGTGGCCGAGTTCGACCCGCGCGCTGCCCGCCCGGCTGGGTCAGGCACCGAGCAGCTCGGCCTGGCCGCCTTGGCGCACGACGACTCGTGGCTCGTCGCGGCAATCGCCGTGGCGCTCTCCCCCGACAACGGGGTCGTCGCGCACAGCGACCTGAAGCGCGCTTTCGCCGCGTGGCGCGGCATCGGAGTGCATAGCGACGGAGTGTTCGATCGCAACATCCTTCGGCCGGCGCTCGAATCACGCAGCGTCGAGCTGCCAGGGCCCCGGCTCAACAAGATCGTCTACCTCGTCGAGCGTTGTCGGCGGGCCGCGGAGTTCCCTCCGCATGTCCTGCAGGACGTGAGCGAGCGGCTTCGAGTGCTCGGCTTCGGCGTTTGACCTCGGCAACACCCCCCACATAGGTCGGACTCACGTCGAGCTCCCTCCAAACTCACCGACGTGGGGACCCGGTCAGGGGCGAATCAGCCTGCAACCGGGTTGAGCCATCGAACCTCGGTGAAGCGCGCGAAGTCGGTATCGGCTGATGCCAGTGGGACGTTGTGCTCGATCGCGTAGGCGGCCAGATGCGCGTCGGGAATCAGGTTGCCGCTGATCTCGTACCTGGCCACCAGACCGGCGAAGATCGCCACATGCCGCTGCGTGGTGGCCGGTATCCAGGCGACGGGCGAATCAAGCCATGACTGCACCATGGTCCAGGCCTGAGCGCCCGAGATCGGCGACGGTGACATCCGCATGCTGGTCGTCAACCTCATGAAGGCCAAGAGGGAGGGCCATGGGAGACCGACGCGTGCCTCGCCGTTGAGCTGAGTCTCGAGCCAGGCCTTGGAACGGATGTGTGAGCTTGCCGACGTGTTGGCCGCGTAGATCAAGATGTTCGCGTCAACGATCATCGCTGGACTCCACGAGCTCGAGCGCCTCGGCCACGTTGGACACATCCATCATCGGTCCTAGATCCACCGTCGACTGGACGAATGTCCGGCGGTTCGCACCTGCCGCAACAACTGCAGCGCCGGGTCGCGCCCGCCCGGTGTCCCCCTCGCCGCGGCCCCGGCCCCCCCCCCCCCCCCCCTGCTCCCCCCCCCCTC
>NZ_JACMOM010000317.1 GCF_014378035.1 Aeromicrobium sp.
GGGAGTTTGGGTTCCCGATGAACCGTGCACGTAAGCGGCGATAAGACTGGGCGGTTTCGTATCAGGAGTCACCGCGTCATCGACCAGCCCGAGCGCCCAGGTGAGCTCCGGACCACGGGCTTCAATTACTCAGAAGAAGAAGTAGATGAACTGCCCGAGCGACCGCAGCGCGGCCTTGATAGAGGCGAAGAACCCGACGCCAGCACGCCGAGCCCCACGCCAGCCAACGATCGTGACAGTCACCGCCGCAACGAGCGCCACGAGCCAAGCAGCGCCTAACACGGTCGCAGGAAAGTCGATGAACCACGAGGAAGAGGACGATCCCGGCGCCGAGCAGGACAACGATTCCGAGAGCAACGATGACCGTGTAACGCCGCGGCATTCCAGTCGGTTCGGCGATACCGTTGCTCATGCACACACAGTAGTGTCGCCCGCCGTGCGCAATCGTCTGCTTCGCGGCCACATCGTGTGTGACGAGCACGGGCTGGGTGCCAGCGCTCACCGCTAGATTCGAGCCATGCCAGCCGACCCAGAAGGTTCCACGCTCGGAGGCGGGTGGCGCGTCACTTCGCGTGTGAGAAACCCGTGGGGGCAGGTGCCCCTCACGGCCGGAGGGCGGTCGTTGCCCGGTAGCGCCCAGACGTATATGGAGCGGCTGCTGGATCAGCAGATAGCGCCCGACACGATCAGCCGCCGTCACCACTACGTGCCGCAGACGTACCTGAAGAAATGGTCCTTCGACGGCAAGCGCGTGTGGACGCTCGACACCGCAGCGCACCGGGCGAGGCCGCTCGGCATTAAGGACGTCTGCGTCGAGGAAAATTTCTACCGCGTGGTCGGTCCCGGGGGCCTGCCCCACAATCGCGTGGAACTGCTCTTCGGAGTGGTCGACAGCGAGTTGCGCCGAGTCCAGTCCCTGTTCTCCGACCTTGACGACCCCGACGTTCTCGAGTTCGACGACCTCATCGCACTGGGCGTCACCGTCGCCGTTCAGCGCATGCGCACGCTCCAGCAGCGCCGAATCCAGCGACAGTACAACCTGTGGCTGCATGCCCAGAATCCCGAGGACTGGCCATCCTTCGATGACCCGACCGCTCCCCACCGCGCCGCAGGGATCCACACGCAGGCTGTGTTCACGGGGATGTGGGAAGCGGCAGACGTGATGACCACCCGACAGATCGAGATCTGGCACGACCCGCAAGGGCGGTTCATGACCTGCGACGCTCCGGTCCTCGTGCCCTTCGACCGCACGCGGCGACCCAGCCTCGAAGCGGCCCCGTACGTCCTCTGGCCCGTCAGCCCGCACCGGGTGGTTGCGCTCGCGAGGGACTCGCAGGGCGAGAAGGCCGTGATCCACGAAGCCGGCGGGAAGCGCATCGGCGCGGTACGAGAGGCGGTAGAGCAGGGCCGCGAGCGGATGATATTCGCCAGCGGGAATCAGCGGGACCGGCTGCCAACCACAAAGCTGTTTCGTCGGCGCGCCCAAGTGCAGATGCGATGCACGGACCGCACCCCGCACGGCGAATACGTGCCCCCGCCGGGCTGCTGTGTGGAACAGTCCGAGACGTTCTCAGCCGCGCCGGATGTGAACTTGTGCAGTCAGGGGCTGCACGTCCCAGCCCCCGCGATGTGGGAACTCTCCTGATGTCGCGCCGCACCTTCGACGATCAGGCACATCGCCGTAAACCCAACTGACGGCGCCCGCTGACCGTATCTCCCCAGGACAGCCGGTCTTGCAGTCTGTGGCCTGCGTCTTGGTGGGCGCTATGCACCTGCGTCATTCTGGGTGGATTGACTCATGCGCTTTCGGCGTGTTTGCGGGCGACCAACTCGGGACCGGCATTTCGACACAACATCAGCGGACTGCAACCGTGCCCGTTTTTCTTGTCAATCCGTGCCCAATCCGTGCCTTTTCGACAAATGCGTCCCAATATCGAAGAACCGGGATCCCAGTCTTCACTGGAATCCCGGTTCTTTTTTGTAGCGGGGACAGGATTTGAACCTGTGACCTCTGGGTTATGAGCCCAGCGAGCTACCGAGCTGCTCCACCCCGCGTCGCATGCTCAACTCTACGGGGCCGGGGGCCGCGGATCAAATCCGGGCCCCCTGCCACCGCAGGACGTGCGCTACTTCTTGGGCGTGTCCACGGCCGCCTGGGCTGCAGCAACAGCCTCACCGACCTGCTGGATGCGCTTCTGATAGGTCGCAAGATCGCCCTTCTTGAGGGCGGCCTGGGCCTGGTTGTAGTACGTGGTTGCGTCCTTCAGCAGCTGGGATGCAGTGGCGGAGGTGCCGCCAGCCCCGGTGCTGCCGCCCGTGCCGGGCGTCGTGCCCGTGTCGGTCGCCGAACTGCCGGCCTCGAGGCCGAGTGCCACCCGAAGCGCTTCGTCGAGTGTCTGACCGAAGCCCACATCGCCACCGAACGAGGCGATGACGAACTGGAGCACCGGGTAGGAGCCCTCCACTGCGCTTCGCTGGATGTAGACCGGCTGGACGTAGAGCAGCCCGTTGCCCACCGGCAGGGTGAGCAGGTTGCCGTACAGGATCGACGCCGTCTTCGACTGCTGGAACTGCAGCAGCGCCTGCGACACGCCCTTGTCGGTCTGGAATGCGTTGGCGATCTGGCTCGGACCCTGGATCTGCGTCTCACTCGGCAGCTGCAAGATCTGCATCTTGCCGTAGTTCTCGGTGTCCGTGGCCTCGGAGTTGACCGACACGAACGCCGCCAAGTTCTGCCTGCTGTTGGGCAGGTAGACGCTGGTGACTGAGAACTTCGGGTTCTCTTCACCCGGCCGTGCCGTGGAGAGGTAGTAGGGCGGTTGGAGCGCCTTGGTGTTGCCCGGAGCTGCCGGGTCCTCGGGCACCTTCCATCGCTCGCCGTCCTCGTAGAACGTCTGCGCGTCGGTCACGTGGTAACGCTGCAGGACGTCGCGCTGCACCTTGAACAGGTCAACCGGGTAGCGGAGGTGCTGGAGCAGCGCGCTGCTGATGTCCGTCTTTGACTTGACGACCCCGGGGAACACCTTCATCCAGGTCTTCAGGACCGGGTCCTTGGTGTCCCACTGGTAGAGCTTGACGGTGCCGTCGTAGGCGTCGACGACGGCCTTGACGGAGTTGCGCATGTAGTTGACCTGGTCGGTCGGCAGGGCGGCCTGCGAGCGACCCTCGGTAAGGGTGTCCCTCGTGGCGTCACGCAACGAACGGTGCTGCGACTGCGGGTAGGAGTTGCTGGTCGTGTAGCCGTCGACGATCCAGACGACCCGCCCACCGACGATCGCCGGGTACGAGTCGCCGTCGACCGTGAGCCATGGGGCGATCTTCTTGACGCGGTCACGCGGCTCGCGGTCGTAGAGGATCTTGGATGCAGAGTTGACTCGGCTCGACAGGATGATGTTCGGCTCGGCGAACTTGAACGCGTAGAGCGCCTTGTTGAACAGGTTGCCGACCGGCACACCTCCACTGCCGTCGTACGTGTTCTGGGTGGCGTTGGCCTTGGTCGCCTTGCCCGACGACGTACCGCCACGCGGGATGTCGACCTCGACGGGGCTGCTGCCCTTGGGCCGCCCGACGATCGAGTAGGACGGGGACTGCTCGCCGAAGTAGATCCGCGGCGGGGTAGTGGTCTCGAGCTCGCCGACCGGCGGGATGTCGCGCTCGACGAAGACCGGCTCGCCGTTGGGGCCGCGCTCGTTGCCTCGCGCGGCGATGACTCCGTAGCCGTGGGTGTAGACGGTGTGGTCGTTGGCCCAGTTGCGCTGGCTCGCCTGGAGCCCCGACAGGTCGAGCTCGCGTGCCGCGATGATGACGTCCTGCGGCTGCGTGTCGGTGCCGAGCTTGTAGCGGTCGACGTCGAGCGTCGTCGGTACGGCGTAGTAGCCGCGCACCTGCTGCAGCTGCTCGAACGCCGGCGAGATGAGCGTCGGATCGAGCAGGCGGGTGCTGACCCGCGACTCAGCGTTGGCCGCCAGCTCGGTGGGCGTCAGCGCAGTCTTGGCCGTGTACGACTCGACGTTGACGTCGCTCACGTCATACGCATCTCGCGTCGCCGCGATGTTGCGGGCGATGTAAGGCCCCTCCTTGTCCGGCTCGGAGGGCTTGACCTGAAAACCTTGCATGACGGCGGGCCAGATCGCGCCGATCAAGATCGAGCTGAGAGCCAACAGACCCAGGCCGATGGCAGGCAGCGTCCACGAACGGATGAAGATCGCGGCGAAGAACAGGATCGCGCAGACGATCGCGACACCGATGAGGATGTTCTTGCTCGGGATGCGCGCGTTGGCGTCGGTGTAGCCGACGCCGTCGAACAGGCTGGATGTGCCGATCGCCAGCCCGAAACGATCGAGGTAGTAGGACACCGCACGCAGCAGCACACCCAGGCCGACGAGCACCGACAGGTGCACCTGGGCCGCACGGGTGAGCTTGGGGCCGCGGCCGGCGATACGGACGCCGCCGTAGACGTAGTTGACGAACAGCACGGCGAGCACCGTGATCACGATCATCGCGAAGGAGAACGACGTGAGGAAGCGCCACCACGGATAGTCGAAGACGTAGAACCCGACGTCCTTGCCGAACTGCTTGTCCTTGACGCCGAACGACGAGCCGTTGCGCCACATCTTGTAGGTGTCCCAATGGCTGGCAGCGACCGAGCCGGCGAACGCCGTGAGCACGGTACCGACACCGATGGCGATCGGCTTGACGATGGGCGTCAACGCCAGGCGGTAGCGGTACGCGGGGTCGTCGCGTCGCATCGGCACCGTCTCGGGGCGCGAGCGGTAGGCGACGTAGAGGTTGGCCACCACGAAGAGACCGAAGATCAGCCCGAGGATGAAGAACAGGGCGACCCTCGCCAAGAGCACGCTGCGGA
>NZ_JACMOM010000318.1 GCF_014378035.1 Aeromicrobium sp.
CGAACCCACACGTGTCGAACGGGTTCGCGCGCCCGAGGCTTCGGCTTCGGGTCACGATCGACGAATCCCATCGAGCAAGAGTAGAACAGATGTTCGACCAGGTGAACCTGTCGGCACTGACGCCGCCGACACACTGGCGGCCGCCCGCACATCCGGCTGGAAAAATTTCCCGGCGACTCCCCACGTGGGCCCACCCGTCAACGATCGAGCTTCAACGGCCGGGTGCCGAAATTCCGACGATCCTGTGGTGTGGGCGCGTCGTGGCACCGCGCCTGTCGCCACCTGTCATCCGTCGACCTCGACGGCAACGCATACACGCAAGTTACTGCTGAGTCGCATCCCCCCAATTCGCCGTGCGCGGCAACAAATTGAGTGTCAACCTAGACTTGTGACAACGCGCAGTTTGCACGAATGCGCTGTCGCCCCACCCAGTTCGCCGGTGATCGAGGAGGGAATCCGTGAATGTTCGCCGCGACATGGCCTCGATGCCCACAGCGCCGCCTTCCGAGATGGCCCTGACAGACCTCGATGATGCCGATCTCCTCGACCTCACCCGACGCGGGAGCGGGCACGCATATGCGGTGCTCTACGAGCGTTACCTCTATGCCGCTCGCCGGCTCGCTCGCCACCTCGGCCAACGCGATGAGCCCGACGACGTCGTCACAGAATCGTTTGCGCAAGTGCTCGACCTCCTCCAGCGCGGCAAGGGTCCTGACCGCGCCTTCCGTGCGTACCTCTTCGCCACCGTCCGTCACGAATCTGGACGCCGCGCCAAGGCCAACCAGCGAGTGGTGCCGACCGACGACGAGTCGAAGATCGACAGAGTGGTGCCGTTCGGGGCCGGGCAGCTGGACGAGTTCGAGAGGTCGGCGATCCGCGCAGCCTACGAGTCTCTGCCCGATCGCTGGCGCACCGTGCTGTGGCACCTCGACGTCGAAGGACGCAAGCCCCAGGAGCTGGCGCCAATCTTGGGCATGAAGCCCAACACTGTCTCCGCCCTGGTCTACCGGGCTCGCTCCGGTCTGCGCGAGGCCTACCTGCAGCAGCATCTGAACGCGGGCAGCGCCCCCGCAGGCAGGGACTGCGCAAGCATTCGTCCGAAGATTGCGGCCTTGGTGCGGCGCACCATCACGACGCGCAATCAGGCGAAGGTGCGCGCACACCTCGGCACGTGCCACGCGTGCATGGACGTCTACCTCGACCTCGAGGAGGTCAACAGGGAGGTCGGGTAGTTCGACGGTGGCAAGGTCGCTACGAGGCTCACGGCTCCGCCCGCCGCGCAGCCCGCAGGTGAGCTGGAGCATCCCGACCTAGATCATTCCCCGGTGCCGTCGCTGTAGGCCCTGTCGTAGTCGTCGGAGCGGGTGTCGACACCAGGTCAACTCAGGGGCCCGACTCAGCGGTGCGACTCAGCGGGAGCCGAAGATCAACCTGAACGGACGCACGGCGAGGGTCAGCAGAGGCAGGCGACCGGCAAGGAAGCCGAGCGGACCGTCGTCGGTGAACGACCAACGCCCTGCTGCCAGGCCGGGACGGATGCGCCCCCGCACCGGCGAGACCAGCAACGACCCCTCGCGATCCTGAGCAATGCGGAACGCGAGCGGCAGGCGCCACGGGAGCCGTCGGACCCGGCCGACCGACAGCGAGCCGATGCCCCGTGCGGCATACGAGAAGTGGGGGACGGCGTCGAACTCGGCGAGGTTCTTCGGGATCGCCCACAGAGCACGTCCACCGTCGCGCGACGCGGGGCTGTCAACCCAGATGTGCGTGATCGAGACCCTGGGTCGCCAGCCCTCGCGCACCAGCACCGTCGACATGATCTCGTTGTACGTCAGCGGGCTCGGCTCCTCGTAGACGAAGAACGCCGCCGACACGATGCCGCGGCCGAACACCGTGATCGGCCGGGTCGCCGACGAGTGTGGAGCAGGCAGACGGTCGCGTGGCACGAGCCAGACGCCGACGTACGCGTGGCCGTGGAGGTCCCACGGCTCGGCGGGATAGGTCTCGGGGGAGCGCGCTCCAGCGGGATGCGTCTCTGCGGACGAGTCGCTCATGACCAGCGGAACGCGGAGGGCTCGAGGACCTTGGTGGCCTGTGCGAATGGCAGGGTGGCGCCCGGCCAGTTGGACGTGATGCGACCCGAACGGTGCCGGTACCAGTTGTCGCAGTGCGCCCAGACCGAGTGGTTGAGCTTGTCGAGGAGCTCCTTGTCGTACGCCTCCTCCGCCTCCTCGGTCACCTCGACCGTGCGAAATGAGCCGGCCTCGAGCCTGTCGATGGCCTGGCGCATGTGGCGCGCCTGCGCTTCGAGCATGAAGATGATCGAGCCGCCGCCGAGATTGGTGTTCGGACCGTAGGTGACGAAGAGGTTGGGGAAGTGCGGCACGTACATCCCGAGGTAGGCGTGCGCGCCGTCGGTCCACTGGGTGGCGAGCTTCTGGCCGCCTGAGCCGGTGATGTCGATCGACTCGAGGAAGTCCTGGCTGTCGAACCCGGTGGCGTAGATGATCGCGTCGACCTCGTGCTCGACGCCGTCGGCATCGATGACACCCGTGGGGGTGACTCTGGTGATGGCTCTGGTGATGACCTCGACGTTGTCCTGAGCGAGGGCCGGGTAGAACTCGTTGGAGAACAGCACCCGCTTGCACCCGATCGGGTAGTCGGGCGTCAGCTTCGCGCGCAGCGTGGGATCGGTGACCTGCTTTCGCAGGTGCTTGAGCGCGATGGACTTGTTGATCCGGCCGACCCGTGACTCGTCGTCGAGGCCACGGGCGAACTGCTCCATGAGCGCCCAGATGCCGCCGCGCTCGATGCGCTGACTGAGGGGAGCGATCTTGAACAACGCCTTGTGCACGGACGTGTAGGGCTTGTCGGGCTTGGGCATCAAGAAGTTGGGGGAGCGCTGGAAGACGAGAAGCTCGGCGGCGTCCCGGGCAAGGTGAGGCACGAGCTGCACGGCGCTGGCACCCGCGCCGACCACGGCGATGCGCTTGCCGGTGGCGTCGAAGGAGTGGTCCCACTGCGCGGAGTGGAACGACGTGCCGCTGAACGACTCGATGCCGTCGATCGTCGGCAGCACGGGACGGGAGAGCTGGCCCACCGCACTGATGAGGATGTCGACGGTCTCGGTCGTCCCATCCGTGAAGGTCACGTCCCACGTGGCAGCCGACTCGTTCCACGAGGCCGCGACGACCTCGGCCCCGAAGCGCACCCGCGGGGTGATGCCGTGCTTGTCGGCCACCGTACGGATGTAGTCGTGGATCTCCTGCTGCAACGCGTAGCGCCGAGTCCAGCGCGGGTTTGGCTCGTAGGAGAACGAGTACAGCGGCGACGGGACGTCGCAGCCGGCACCGGGATAGGTGTTGTCGCGCCAGACCCCGCCGATGTCGTCGGCGCGCTCCCACAACCGCAGGTCGGTGTGCCCGGAACGCGCGAGCTCGACCGCGACGGCGATCGAGCCGAACCCTGAGCCGATGATGCCGATCGACGTCATGTGTCTTCCTTCGTCAAATGCCCGGTGGTGGGGGAGAGGCTACGTCGTGGGGAGGTGTCGTGTGCGGGAACGTCCTTCTGGACGAACAGCAGCACGGCGTCGGAGAGGAGGTCGAGGGCTTCGTCGCGGGTGAACGTGCCGCGTTGCAGCCACTCGCGGCAGACCGCTTTGGTCAGTGCAGCGGTCGGCCGGAGCCGTGCCCGCAGATGCGCGTCATCGGGCAGGCCCAGCGCGTCGAGCACGAGCCGCGCAGCCCGGTCGTCGGCCTCGTCGACGATGGCCTGTATGTCTGAGCTGCCATGGAGATTGGCCGCACCGCTGGCGCTGATCCAGGCCTGGCCGTACGTCGTCGCGGCGTCGAGGATCCAGTCCATCGTGATGCGGGTGCGTTCCTCGAGCGGCCGGCCCTCGACATCGGGCAGCCCGTGCTGGGGCACCAGGATCGACTCGCGCATGACCGAGAGGAACAGCTGCCGCTTGTCTCCGAAGTAGTGGTTGATGAGTCCGCGTGCGACGCCGGCGGCCTCGGCGAGCTCGCTCGTGGACACCTCGTCGTATGGCCTGTCGCTGTAGAGCAGGCGCGCGGAGTCGATGATCTGCTGGCGCCGCTCGGCGGGCGCAAGACGTAGTCGGGTGGCCGTCATTCTCATAGTTTCACCGGCTATTGGCATAGTGTCAACAAGCATCGTATGGTGGCGCGATGAGTGAGCACGATTTTGACGTCCTGGTGGTGGGGTCCGGCTTCGGTGGCAGCGTCGCGGCACTGCGCCTGACGGAGAAGGGTTACCGCATCGGCGTTCTCGAGATGGGTCGCCGCTTCGCCGATGACGATTTCCCGAAGACCTCCTGGCGGGTGCGTCGCTACATGTGGGCACCGTGGGCACGCTGTTTCGGCATCCTGCGCGTGACCCTGCTCAAGGACGTGCTGATCGCCAGCGGCGTGGGCGTCGGCGGCGGCTCGCTGGTCTACGCCAACACGTTGTACGAGCCGCTCGAGGAGTTCTACGACGACCCGCAGTGGGCCCACATCACCGACTGGAAGTCCGAGCTGGCCCCGCACTACGTGCAGGCCAAGAAGATGCTCGGCGTGACGACCTACGCGGGCCACACCCCGGCCGACGACGTCATGCAGGCGATCGCCCAGGACTGTGGCGCCGGCGATACCTACCACCCGGCCGACGTTGGTGTCCTGTTCGGCACCGATCACGGGGTCGGGCCCGGTGCCGAGATCGGGGACCCGTTCTTCGGCGGTGCGGGCCCCAGGCGCAAGGCCTGCATCGACTGTGGCGCCTGCATGACCGGCTGCCGCCACAACTCCAAGAACACGCTGGTCAAGAACTACCTGTACCTCGCGGAGAACGCTGGTGCCGAGGTGCACCCGCTGACCTGCGTCGTCGACGTGCGCCCCGCTCCGGGCGGTGACGGCTACCGGGTGCGCACGCACCGCACCGGAAATGTCCTGCGCCGGCGCAGCTACACGGCCGGTCAGGTCATCTTCGCGGGCAACGCCCTCAACACCCAGCGTCTCCTGCACAAGCTGCGGCTGCGCTCGCTGCCACAGCTGTCGCCGCGGATCGGCGAGCTGAGCCGCACGAACTCCGAGGCTGTCCTGACTGCGCGGTCGTCCCACAAGGACGCCGACTACACACCCGGCATCTCGATCACCTCCTCCTTCCATCCCGACAGACAGACCCACATCGAGCCGGTGCGCTACGGCCGCGGCTCGGGCCTGTTGAGCCTGATGAACATGGCGCTGCCGGATCGACCGGGGCCGGGTGGCCGCTTCCGTTCCGTGCTGCGCGGCTACCGGATCTTGGGTGTGCGGGGCGCCCTCCGGCTGCACGACCCGCGCCGATGGGCTGAGCAGTCGATGATCATCCTGGTCATGCAGTCGTTGGACAACTCGATCACGACCTACCTCAAGCGCGGGCCGTTCGGTCGCCGGATGACCAGCAAGCAGGGCGTGGGGGAGCCGAACCCCGACTACATTCCGATCGCCGACCGTTCGGCCAAGCAGATTGCCCAGAAGATCGGCGGGTACCCGGGCGCCGCTTTCGGTGAGCTGGCCGGTGTGCCGCTCACCGCTCACTTCATCGGCGGCTGCGTCATCGGCACGACCGCCGACACCGGCGTGGTCGACCCGTACCAGCGGGTGCACCACTATCAGGGCCTGCACATCTCGGACGGCTCGACGATCACCGCGAACCTCGGGGTCAACCCCTCCCTGACCATCACCGCGCAGGCGGAACGTGCAATGGCGCTGTGGCCCAACAAAGGCGAGATCGACGCCCGGCCCGCACTCGGCCAGCCCTACGTCAGGGTGGCGTGCGTCGCCCCGGTCAGCCCGGTTGTGCCCGCACACGCTCCCGGAGCGTTGCCACTGCTTCCTGTTCCCCCGGTGCCACGTCGCTGACAGGGGCCCCACGCCACATCGCTCGTCGATTGACCGGACACGAGGTGGATCACGCGGACGAACAGGGAGTCTCACGGCGGTGCCCGGTCGGCGGTGCTGCCGGCGGTGGAGCGTGCTCGACGGTCTGGGCGAGGTTGTCGGCCCCGGGGTTGCGGAAGAAGTTGCGGCGTTCGCCTGAGATAGGGTCAGCGCAAGCAGCACGCGCCATCCGTAGGGCGCGTCGAGACCGAAGAGGTGCGTCATGTCCGACCTGAAGATCGTCCTCGTCAACGCCGGCGGCCGCGAGGGCCACACGGTCGAGACGGGCACCAAGGCGTGGCAGCTGTTTGCCGACTCGCCCGACGTCATCGCCGCCCGCATCGGTACCGATCTGGTGGACCTTGCTCGTGAGCTCGCCGACGGCGATGAGGTCGAGGGCATTGCGATCGACACCAGCGACGGACGAGACATCCTGCGTCACTCGACCGCCCACGTCATGGCGCAGGCCGTGCAGGAGCTGTTCCCCGAGGCGAAGCTCGGCATCGGTCCGCCGATCACCGACGGTTTCTACTACGACTTCGACGTGCCCGAGCCGTTCGTCCCGGCCGACCTCGAGAAGATCGAGTCGCGGATGCGCAAGATCATCAAGGAGGGCCAGAAGTTCGACCGTCGTGAGATCACCGACGATGCGGCCCGCGCCGAGCTCGCCGACGAGCCCTACAAGCTCGAGCTGATCGGTCTGAAGAGCACGGCCTCGGAGGCCGGTGAGGGTGCGAGCGTCGAAGTCGGTGCGGGCGGCCTCACGATCTACGACAACCTGAAACGCGACGGGTCGGTCGCGTGGAGCGACCTGTGCCGTGGCCCGCACCTGCCGACCACCAAGCGCATTCCGGCGTTCTCACTGATGCGGAGCGCCGCCGCCTACTGGCGCGGCAACGAGAAGAACAAGCAGCTGCAGCGCATCTACGGCACCGCCTGGGAGACCAAGGAGGCCCTCGAAGCACACCTGTTCCGCATCGAGGAGGCGCAACGTCGCGACCACCGAAGGCTCGGTACCGAGCTCGACCTCTACAGCTTTCCCGACGAGATCGGGTCCGGGCTGCCCGTCTTCCACCCCAAGGGCGGTGTCATCAAGCGCGAGATGGAGGACTACGTCCGTCGCCGGCACATCGAGGAGGGCTTCGAGTACGTGGGCACCCCCCACATCGCGAAGGAAGAGCTGTTCCACACCTCGGGACACCTGCCCTACTACGGCGAGGGCATGTTCCCTGCGCTCGACGTCGACGGCAACCCCTACCGCCTCAAGGCCATGAACTGCCCGATGCACAACCTGATCTACCGGTCGCGCGGGCGCTCCTACCGCGAGCTGCCGCTTCGGCTCTTCGAGTTCGGCCACGTCTACCGACACGAGAAGTCCGGCGTCATCCACGGACTCACCCGGGTGCGCGGATTCGCGCAGGACGACTCGCACTCGTACGTGACCCCTGAACAGGCGCCGGCTGAGGTCAAGCACCTGCTGGACTTCGTCCTGAGTCTGCTGCGCGACTTCGGCCTCGACGACTTCTACATCGAGCTGTCGACCCGCGACGCGTCCAAGGACAAGTTCATCGGCTCGGACGAGGACTGGGCGGTGGCAACCAAGGTGCTGGAGGACGTGGCTGTCGAGAGCGGCCTCGAGCTCGTTGCCGACCCGGGCGGAGCGGCCTACTACGGTCCCAAGATCTCGGTGCAGACCCGCGACGCGATCGGCCGCACCTGGCAGATGTCGACGATCCAGTACGACTTCAACCAGCCCGCGCCCGATCGTTTCAACCTCGAGTACGTCGCCGCCGACGGCACCCGGCAGCAGCCCGTCATGATCCACTCAGCGAAGTTCGGCTCCATCGAGAGGTTCATGGGCGTGCTCGTCGAGCACTATGCCGGGGCGTTCCCCCCGTGGCTCGCGCCCGTGCAGGTTGTCGGCATCCCCATCGCCGAGCGTCATGCCGACTACCTCCACGAGGTCGCCTCGCGGCTCAAGAAGCGGGGAATCCGGGTCGAGGTCGACGACTCGGACGAGCGCATGCAGAAGAAGATCCGCAATGCGCAGACCCAGAAGGTCCCGTTCATGCTGATCGCCGGCGACAACGATGTCGAGGCGGGCGCGGTGTCGTTCCGCTATCGCAGCGGCGAGCAGGAGAACGGCATTGCGGTCGACGATGCCATCACGCGCATCGTCGAGGCGGTCGAGCAGCGGGTGCAGGTGTGACCACGTCGGGTGAGCAGGGTGGGGTGGGGGAGCCCGACGCGTTCGAGCGTTTGTGGACCCCGCACCGCATCCAGTACCTCCAGGGTGAGAACAAGCCTGCTTCGTCCGACGAGGTCGACTGCCCGTTCTGCCTGATCCCCGCGATGGACGACGCCGAGGGCCTCATCGTGCACCGCGGAACGGCTGCGTTCGCCGTCCTCAACCTCTATCCCTACAACGCCGGCCATCTCCTGATCTGCCCCTACCGTCACGTGGCCGACTACACCGACCTCACCGACGACGAGACCGGCGAGGTCGCCGAGCTCACCAAGCAGGCGATGCGCACGATGCGCGAGGTCTCGAGCCCGCAGGGGTTCAACCTGGGCATGAACCAGGGCAATGTCGCGGGTGCGGGCATCGCCGCCCATCTGCACCAGCACGTCGTACCCCGATGGGGTGGCGATGCCAATTTCCTGCCCGTCATCGGGCGCACGAAGACCATGCCGCAACTGCTGGGCGACACCCGCGAGATGTTCGCGGCCGCCTGGCCGAAGGAGTAGCTGTGCTCGAACGCTTCCGTCAGTTCTGGGGCAACGTGTGGGCGCCCGTCGGCGACCTGTTCCTCCGAGTCGGCATCACGCCCGACCAGGTCACGATCGTGGGCACGGTCGGCGTCAGCGCCGGCGCGCTGGTGTTCTTTCCGCGGGGGCAATTTCTCATCGGGGTGCTTGTCATCACGGTCTTCGTCTTCTCCGACATCATCGACGGCTACATGGCCCGCAAGTCCGGGCAGTCGTCGTCGTGGGGTGCCTTCCTCGACTCGACTCTCGACCGGGTGGCGGATGCTGCGATCTTCGCCGGACTGGTGATGTACTACGCGTCATCGGACGCCAAGACCGACCTTGGTGGGCCGACGCTCTACCTCTCGTTGAGCCTCGCCTGCCTGATCTTCGGCGCACTCACGTCGTACACCCGCGCCCGGGCCGAAAGCCTTGGCATGACCGCCAAGGGCGGAATCGCCGAGCGCGCCGACAGGCTCGTCGCAATCCTCGTGATGACCGGCTTCTCGGGGCTTCTTGATCTGCCGTTCCTGCTCGAGATCACGCTGTGGGCGCTTGCCATCGCGAGCGCCATCACGGTGGTGCAGCGGATGCTGATCGTCCGCAAGCAGGCCTTTTCCGGGCCGGCGCAGCATGACGCTCCGTCCTGACCATGAAGATGTGACATTCACGATGTGACATTCACGTTGACACATACCCTCGGTGTCCCTCATGCTGATTGGACCACCACCCAGCAGGCACGAGGAGCAACGATGTCGCAGACGCTCGACACCTCACCACCGCAGATTCCGGACAACATCACGCGCGAGCAGTACGCCGAGATTCTTGACGGACTCTCACAGGCCTCGGTCGACCGCCACTTCGACGCGTTCATCGACATCGACTGGGATTCCCCAGACTTCACGGTGTCCAAGGACGATCCCCGCTGGGTGCTCCCGGCGGACGTCGACCCGCTCGGTGCGCACCCGTGGTACCAGGCTCAGTCCTTGGCGCGCCAGATCGAGATCGGCCAGTGGCGACAGTCCAACATCCTCAAGGTCGGGTTGCAGTTCGAGAACATCCTGATCCGCGGCCTCATGCAGTACGTCTTCACGCTCCCCAACGGCTCACCGGAGTATCGCTACCTCACGCACGAGGCCACGGAGGAGTGCCATCACACGCAGATGTTCCAGCAGACGGTCAACCGTATCGGCGTCGACGTCGAGGGCATGCCGTGGCTGATGCGCAGGATCGCAGGTCTCCTGCCCTTCGCCGGCTCGGCGGTCCCGTTCGCGTTCTTCATCGGCGTGCTCGCAGGGGAGGAGCCCATCGACCACACCCAAAAGGGCATCCTGCGCAGTGGCAAGGACCTGCCGCCGGTGCTGTCGCGCATCATGGAGATCCACGTGGCGGAGGAAGCGCGGCACATCTCGTTCGCGCACCAGTACATCCGCCGCAACGCCCCACGGCTCGGTCGTGTCGAGAAGCTCGTCATCTCGATGCTCTTCCCAGTGATCATGCGCGTGTTGTGCGACGTCATCATGGTGCCGTCCAAGTCCTTCCGCCAGGAGTTCGGCATTCCGCGCAAGGTCATGAAGGACCTCTACTGGAGGGCTCCGGAGTCCCGCGAGCGCTTGCAGAACCTGTTCGGCGACGTACGGATGCTGGCGGAGCAGGCTGGTCTGATGAACCGTGCCGCGCGGTTCATGTGGCGGTTCTGCCGCATCGATGGCCGGCCATCGCGCTACCGCAGCGAGCCTGCGGTCTCCTTCGTGTCACAGGGCTGACCCGTGGCTCACGTCGTCACCCAGGCGTGCTGCGGCGACGCGTCGTGCGTCTTCGCCTGCCCGGTCAACGCGATCCATCCCACCCCCGACGAGGCTGACTTCGGTCTCGCCGAGATGCTCTACATCGACCCGGTCTCATGCGTCGACTGCGGTGCCTGTGTGGGTGCCTGCCCGGTCGGGGCGATCGTGCCGGGTACACGGGTCGAAACGGCGCAGCTACCCTTCGTCGCGATCAATGCGCTGTTCCACGAGGCAGGCCGTGACCACCCGGTCCAGGCGCCCGTGCCGCCGGTGGTGCGCAAGGACGACTCCCGCGGCACGCTGCGGGTGGCAATAGTGGGGCCGGGGCCGGCGGCGCTCTACGCCGCTGACGAGCTGCTCAAACGACCCGGGGTGCAGGTCAACGTCATCGACCGGTTGCCGACCCCGCACGGACTGGTCCGGGCCGGGGTAGCCCCCGACCACCAGAGCACCAAGTCGATCGACGGGTTGTTCCGTCACATCGAGGACCAGCCCGGTTTCAGCTACGTTCTCAATGTCGAGGTGGGTCGTGACATCGCCCACGAGGAGCTCATCGAGCACCACCACGCGGTGATCTACGCGACCGGCGCTTCGCAGGACCGCGTGCTCGGCATCGCGGGCGAGGATCTCCCGGGCAGCGGGACGGCGACCGCGCTCGTCGCTTGGTACAACGGCCATCCCGACCATGCTGACCATGTCGTCAACCTTGGGACTGAGCGTGCCGTCATCGTCGGCAACGGCAATGTCGCACTCGACGTCGCACGGATACTGGCCACCGATCCGTCTCGTCTCGAGTCGACCGACATCGCCGACCACGCGCTCGAGGCCCTGCGCAGCAGCACGATCCGCGAGATCGTGCTGCTGGGTCGTCGGGGAGCCGCGCAGGCTGCCTTCACGTTGCCGGAGCTCGTCGGCCTGCTGAGCCGCGACGACATCGACATCGTCGTGGAAGGCACTGACCTCGATGCTCCTTCGGGCGACGCGATGACCGACCGGAAGCTGCAAGCACTTCGTGCGGCCACGACGCGGCCTCGCCGTGCCGGCAACCGCCGCATCGTGTTCCGTTTCGCGACCTCCCCGATCGAGCTGATGGGTCCTGGCCAGGTGACAGGGGTGCGCGTCCGTCACAACGAGCTGGTGACGAC
>NZ_JACMOM010000319.1 GCF_014378035.1 Aeromicrobium sp.
CAGCTGGCTGACGTCGTCCCGAACCACGTCGTGTCGATGTCGGTGCCCGACCAGGTGCGCGGTCGTGCGCTGCTGGTCGAGAAGCTCGACATGTTCCCCGTCGAATGCGTCGTCCGGGGCTATCTTTCCGGATCGGGCGCCATCGACTACCGCGCGACGGGTCAGATCTGTGGCGTCGGCCTACCACCCGGACTGGTCGAGGGCTCCCGGCTGCCGACACCGATCTTCACCCCAGCCACGAAGGCCCAGATGGGTGAGCACGACGAGAACATCACGTTCGCGGAGGTCGAGGCGCTGATCGGCAGGCCCACCGCGATCCGGTTGCGCGACCTGTCGTTGGCCGTCTATGCCCGCGCCGAGGAGATCGCCCGAGGACGCGGCATCATCCTGGCCGACACCAAGCTCGAGTTCGGGGCCCGCGCCGATGGCACCATCGTGCTGGGCGATGAGGTACTGACCCCCGACTCCTCGCGATTCTGGCCGGCCGAGACGTGGCAGCCGGGCCACGCCCAGCCGTCCTACGACAAGCAGTTCGTGCGCGACTGGTTGACATCCCCGGCGAGCGGTTGGGATCGACACGGCACCACGGCACCGCCCACGCTGCCCGCCGACATCGTGACAAGGACCCGCGAGCGATACGTTCAGGCCTACGAGCAGCTCACCGGCGAGACCTTCTGACGCGCAGGGTCGCTGCTGTTCAGTACGCTTGACACCGTCGTCACACCCTGAGGAGAACACCGTGGGCAATCTCGCCGACCTGCTGGAATCGTCCGCCACCGACTACGCCGACCGTACGGCGATCGTCTTCGGCGACACTCGTCTGAACTACGCGCAGGTCAACGGCGCTGCCAACCAGGTGGCGAACCTGCTGGTGGCCCGAGGCATCCAGCCCGGCGACAAAGTGGCGTTGTCGTGCCCCAACCTGCCCTACTTCTCGATCATCTACTACGGGATCCTCAAGGCTGGGGGCACTGTCGTGCCGCTCAACGTGCTCCTCAAGGCGCGCGAAGTGGCTTATCACCTTTCCGACTCCGACGCCAAGGCCTACTTCGCCTTCGAAGGCACCCCCGACCTGCCGATCGGCGAGGCCGCGTGGGACGGGTTCCAGGCCACCGATAGCTGCACCGAGTTCTTCCTGATCAAGCTCGACTCGCAACAGCCCGCCCCGCTCGAGCCGCCGGAGTTCTACGGCCCGCTGGTGGCTGAGCAGCCCCCGACGTTCACGACCGTCGAGCGCGACGACGACGACACCGCCGTCATCCTCTACACCTCCGGCACGACCGGCCAGCCCAAGGGCGCCGAGCTGCGGCACCGCAACATGCGCGACAACGCACTGTCGGGCAAGGACTTGTTCGGCGCCGATGCCGCCAACCCCGACACGTACTTGTGCGTCCTGCCGCTGTTCCACTCCTTCGGTCAGACGGTCATCCAGAACGGCGCCTTCGCCTTCGGTGGGACGATCGTGATGCTTCCCCGCTTCGAGGCGAAGGCTGCATTGAGCCTCATGCACAACAACGAGGTGAGCTTCTTCGCCGGTGTGCCGACCATGTACTGGGGCCTGCTGGGCGCGCTCGACGACAGCATCGACGTCGCCACCCTCGCCAAGAACCTGCGGGTCGCCGCGTCCGGTGGCTCGGCCCTGCCGGTCGACATCCACCGCCAGTTCAAGGAGCGCTTCGGCGTGACGATCCTCGAGGGCTACGGCCTCTCGGAGACCTCGCCGGTGGCGTCGTTCTCCGCCTATGGAGAGGAGCCGAGAGTCGGCTCCATCGGCAAGCCCATCCCCGGCGTCGAGATGAAGCTCATCAACGACGACTGGTCCGACGTCGCCGACAGTGTGGATGCGGTGGGCGAGATCGCCATCAAGGGCCACAACGTCATGAAGGGCTACTACGACCGTCCCGAGGCCACGGCCGAGGCGATCCACGACGGCTGGTTCCGTTCCGGAGACTTGGCAAAGAAGGACGCCGACGGTTTCTACTTCATCGTCGACCGGTCGAAGGACATGATCATCCGCGGTGGTTTCAACGTCTACCCGCGCGAGATCGAGGAGATCATGATGGAGCACCCGGCGGTGTCGCTCGTCGCCGTCATCGGTGTGCCGAACGAGTCCCACGGTGAAGAGATCAAGGCGGTGGTCGTCAAGAACAAGGACCACGATGACGTCTCGGAGGCTGATCTCGTGGCGTGGAGCAAGGAGCAGCTCGCGGCCTACAAGTATCCGCGCGTCGTCGAGTTCATGGACGAGCTGCCCATGACCAGCACCGGGAAGATCCTCAAGCGCGAGCTGTCCTGACCGGCGCTACCTCAGCCGGCGGATCTTTGCGTCGGAGCCCGTGAAGGTCACCCGGTAGACCTTGCTGCTGATCTTCACGTCAACCATGCGGGTCGTCGAGGTGGTCGACGTGCGGATGATCTTGATCTTGGTGGGGTCGGTCGAGGACGATCGCGGCACGATGACCGCAGTCAGTCGCACCGTCTTCGCCTTGAGCGACGCCTGAACGACGGGGGTGGCGATGAAGCGGCTGGCCTTCTCGCTGCGCCAACCGAGCATGGGGTTCGTACGCCCCTTCACGATCGAGACGTTGGGACGGTCGCCAGCCCACAAGAACGTGGCGTTCGAACCTGAACCTGAGGTGCCTGCGCGGCCATTGCCGGCCTTGGCCGAGCGATCGGCGCCGACGTTCCACCGCTGGATGACGGTGCGTGCAGTGCTCTGGGTCACGCGGTCATCGACCACGAGGAGGTTGGGCGACTTGATGTGGATCATTGACCGTTGCCACGACGCACCCGTCAGAACTTTGCTGCGGATCGTGACCAGGTCGAGGTCACGGGTCGAGCGGGTGACCGACAGGGGAGAGGTGGCCGTCTGGTCGTAGGTGAGGGCCGGGATGTCGATGACGTTGTGAGCCTCGTTGGAGCGCACGTACCGCCGCGGGGCCCCGCCGGCGGCGCCGTACTGGCCCGGCTGCCACAGCAGCTCCTTGCCCATCGCGTAATAGGAGATGGCTCCGGCGTCCTCGTGGCCGTGCACCCTTGCCGCGAGCGAGGGGCCGAATCGGATGGCGGCCTGGGCCTGTTGGGCGGCCGTCTGTGTGTCGAACCAACCGGTGCGAGAGAAGGCGAAGCCTCGCTGGTAGACCGAGAAGAGCGCCGACGGCCTGACGCCGGAGGTGCCCTGAGTGGCGGAGTACTCCGCGTCGGTCCCAGGGATCGGCTGTGCCTGCGCGATCGAGTCGGTGTCACCGTATGACACCAAGCGGGTGTTCGGCTTCGTGGCCTGGGCGAGGAACTTCGGCATCAGCGCAATGCGCTCGAACGGCCCGGTGGCGGGGATGTCGCAGAGCTCGAGCCGTTTCCTGACCTCGAGATACCAGAGATAGTTGAGATACTGATAGGTGACCGAACCCTCGTCGGTGACGCCCTGGGTGTCGACAGATCGCGACAGCAGGGTTCGGTTGCGATCTGTCGCGACTTCCGTCCACGCCGGTGTCGAGGTATGGCAGCCGAGGGCGAGCAGGCCCATGTTCTGGTGCAGTGCGTGGTTGCCGATCACGCGGTATTGCGTCTTGTCCATCAAGGCGGCGGCGTGGGTCGACATGGCTTGCGTCAGCCACGATGGATTGCCGACCGCGGTTGTCGCGCACACCAGCCCGATCGCGCGGACGCCGACGGTCATGTCCAACCAGCTGTAGGGCGAACGAGGTGCGTTGCGCGGGTTGTTGCGCACCCAGTCGTTGACGAGGAACTCATATCTGCTGATCATGGCCGCGTTGTCGGTTCGCAGCCCCTCGCGTCGAAGCGGATCGAGCCACCGGAGCGACTCGTACTGGAAAAGCCAGTAGTTGTTCTTGAAGGGGTTCTCTCGCCAGGTGGGGTCCTTCGGGAGGGTGAACCTGGCGAAGCCGCCGATCGTCAGCCTTCCGGCCATGATCGCGGCCGCGGTGGCGCCATCGGCCGAAGTCTCGATGAACCGCGGTCCCATGCACTGCTCGGCGTCCACTCCGGCCACCGTGGCGGCGGCGGCAGGTGTCTGGGCCTCCGACTGATCGAGTGGATCTGGCGGAGTGTCATCGGCAGACACTGCCGTCGTTCCCCCTGCCACGAGGGCGAGCGCGAGTGTGAAGGCCGCCGTGATGCGACGCATGGGTCCCCCTGGGTTCGATGATGCCGGCGATGGTGCTGTACTGGGTGATGACCGGACCGGCCCGAGCACGCACAACGATCAGCGACACGGTGACTCAATGGTAGGCGTCCGCGGACGGCAACACTGCCGATTCGATGGTTCTGGGTGACGGTTGGAACCGGACACGTCATTGCCGCGTCGTCCGCACGCGGTCACAGGACGACGGCCACAGCGGCGGGCATAGGATGACTGCATCCCGTCCAGCCCTTACCTAGGAGCGCCCGTGGCCCGCGTCATCGTCGATGTGATGCCCAAACCCGAGATCCTCGACCCGCAGGGCAAGGCTGTTCATGGTGCTTTGCCCCGGCTCGGGTTCCACGGGGTCGCCGACGTCCGTCAGGGCAAGAGGTTCGAGCTGGAGGTCGACGAGGCCGATGAGGCCACGCTGGCAGAGGTCCACACGATCGCGGAGACGCTGCTCTCCAACCCTGTCATCGAGGACTACACGGTGAGGGTCGACTCGTGAAGATCGGCGTCGTCACCTTCCCGGGCTCGCTTGATGACACTGACGCCCAGCGGGCCGTCCGCATCGCTGGCGGCGAGTCGGTCGCTCTGTGGCACGGAGACCACGACCTGCGAGGTGTCGATGCCGTGGTTCTTCCCGGTGGCTTCTCCTATGGCGACTACCTGCGCTGTGGTGCCATCGCCCGCTTCGCACCGGTCATGACCGAGGTCATCGCCGCGGCACAGGGCGGCATGCCGGTGCTGGGCATCTGCAACGGGTTTCAGATCCTCTGCGAGTCGCACCTGTTGCCCGGGGCGCTCATCCGCAACGATCACCGCACCTTCATCTGTCGCGACCAGACGCTCAGGGTCGAGAACGCCGCGACGTCCTGGACGTCGACGCTCACCGAGGGCCAGGAGATCGTCGTCCCGCTGAAGAACGGTGAGGGCGGCTTCGTGGCTGCAGACGAGACCCTCGACCGGCTCGAGGGCGAAGGCCAGGTCGTGTTCCGCTACGTCGGTGTCAACCCCAACGGCTCGTTGCGCGACATCGCCGGCATCACCAACGAGCGTGGCAACGTTGTCGGGCTCATGCCCCACCCCGAGCACGCCGTCGAGGACCTGACGGGTCCCGGCACCGACGGGCTGGCGATCTTCGCGTCCGCGCTCGCGGTGCTGACGTCTGCCTGACCTGCCACCGAGTCACGTCGCAGAAGGGTTCGCGGGCGTGGGTGCCGGCTCGACGACCCGCTTGCGCATGTCGTCCCCTGGTCGCGGGCACGTGCCGACGGCGCGACACAATGACGTCATGGATCTCCCTGTTGCCTGGTCTCTGCTCCTGCTCCTTGCCGGTCTCTGGAACATCCTGATCTGGCCGCAGTTCTGGCGCCGCGTCGCGAAGGACGATCGCGCGCGTACGCCCGACGGGGGCACGACGACGTTCTTCCGCGTGCATGCCGTGATCATCGGGGTGTCGTTCGCGTTTGCCCTCGCGGTCACGGTGCTCGGAATCCTCACCGTCGCCTGAGCGTTGATCTGCTCATGAGCAATCCTGTCGCCCACAACCCGATCAGCCACAGCACCGACGAGCAACGCTACGAGATCCACGTCGACGGCGTTCTCGCGGGCTTCGCCGTGGCCCGGGAGGACGGCGACACCGTCGTCTTCCCACACACCGAGGTCTTCGAGGAGTTCGAGGGTCGGGGGCTGGCATCAGAGCTCGTCGCGGGCGCACTGGACGACGTCCGCGCTCGGGGCAGGAAGGTCGTGGCGCCATGCCCCTACGTGGCCCGCTTCATCGGCAAGCACCCCGACTACGCCGATCTGCTGGCCTGAGAGAGGCGTCACACGATTCGTCTGAGTTCAGCGCAGACTGGTAGTATGTGACTACGTGAACGCGCAATTTCAGCGCTGTTCCTGCCCGACGAAGTAGCGCGATCCCCGCGTGAAAGGTCCTTCGGGCATCTGCATCCCGAATCGTCTGAGAGTTCTGTGAACAACACTGCTGGCAGCCCTGTGCTGCCCACCTTTTCCACCCTTGACCTTCCCGCCTCGCTGGTGTCCGCACTGGCTCGTCAGGAGATCGTCAACCCCAGCCCCGTCCAGCTCGCGGTGATCCCCGACGCGCTCGCGGGTCGCAACGTGCTCGGCCGGGCCCGCACCGGCTCCGGCAAGACCTTGGCCTTCGGCCTCCCGGTCCTCGTCCGTCTCGCCGGTCGCACGAGCCGTCCCAAGGCCCCCCGCGGCCTGATCCTCCTGCCCACGCGCGAGCTGGCTACGCAGGTCCGCAGCGCGATGGAGCCGCTCGCCCAGAAGATGGGCCTGCGTCTCACGACCGTCTACGGCGGTGTGCCGATCAACAAGCAGATCAGCACGCTCCGCAACGGCGTCGACATCGTCATCGCCACACCCGGGCGCCTGACCGACCTCCTCGACCGTCGCTGCATGACGCTCGACGACATCGAGGTCGTCGTGCTCGACGAGGCCGACCACCTGTGCGACCTCGGCTTCTACAAGCCGATCGATGCGCTTCTCAACAAGACGCCCGAGGGCAGCCAGCGGCTTCTTCTCTCGGCAACCCTCGATGGCGACGTCAACCGTCTCGTCAAGCGGCACCTTCCCAAGCACGTCCTCCACGAGCTCGACACCGCCGGTGGCGAGATCGAGACCATGGAGCACCACGTGCTCGTCAGTGCGGCGACCGAGAAGTCGAAGGCGGCCTTCGACCTGCTGCGTGCCAACCCGCGCAGCATCGTCTTCACCCGCACTCGTCGAGGCGCCATGCGGCTCGCGAAGCAGCTCACGATGAACGGCATCGAGGCTGTCGACATGCACGGCGACCTCTCGCAGCGTCACCGTGAGCGCAACCTCGCCAAGTTCAGCAGCGGTGAGGCCAGTGTCATCGTGGCCACTGACGTCGCTGCCCGGGGAATCCACGTCGACGGCATCGGCCTGGTGGTCCACTACGACGCTCCCGCCGAGCACAAGGCCTACCAGCACCGCTCCGGTCGCACGGCTCGCGCCGGTGAGTCCGGCTCCGTCGTCACCATGACGACGCCCGAGGCGCTGCGCGACGTCATCATGCTGCAGAACAAGGCCGGCGTCACGGCCCGCCATCACGAGGCGCCCACCGCGCCGTCGCCCATGACCGCGGCGGCACTCAGCACCTCAGGCACCGAGGCGCCCCACGCGTCTTCCGTGCGGCAGGGTGCCCGCTCCAGTGGCGGCGGCAACGGTGGTGGCGGAGGAAACCGTGGTGGAGGTCGCCCCCAGGGTGGCTTCCGCGGCAACGGAGGCAACGGAGGCGGCGGAGGCAATCGTGGCGGTGGCGGCGGACGTCGTCGCAACGGCAACGGTGGCGGCTCCGGCGGATCCACCCGCGTCTACTCCTCGTCCTGACCCGAAGCACCAGAGCGGCGTCATTCCCGGTACGCCCGGGGATGGCGCCGTTCGTCGTCTCCGGGCGCATGCCGTCGGGTCGGAGCTCCTGCACCGGACGCGAGGGTCGCGTGCGGCATGCGCGATGCTGGGCACCATGCGTGTGAAGGACCGGTTGCCCCGTATCGGCCTGTTGGGCCCCGCGTTCATCGCGGCGGTCGCCTATGTCGACCCCGGCAACGTCGCCACGAACGTCACGGCGGGCTCCCGCTTTGGCTACACCCTCGTCTGGGTCGTGGTGATGGCCAACATCATGGCGGTGTTGGTGCAGTACCTGTCGGCGAAGCTCGGCATGGTCACGGGCCGCTCACTTGCCGGGCACATGGGGGAGCGTCTGCCGAAGGGCCCGCGCATCGCCTACTGGCTGCAGGCCGAGACCATCGCCATCGCGACCGACCTCGCCGAGGTGGTGGGTGGGGCGATCGCCCTCAACCTGCTCTTCGACCTCCCGCTCGTGCTCGGAGCGATCATCACCGCCGCGGTCGCCATGGTCATCCTGCGGATCGGCGACCTGCGCGGCCAGAGCGCGCTCGAGCGTGTCATCGTCGGGTTTCTCGCCCTCATCGCTGTCGGCTTCATGGCCGGGCTGTTCGTCAAGCCGCCCGAGGCGGGACCGCTTGCCGCTGGGCTGGTGCCGATGTTCGAGGGTTCCGACAGTGTGTTGCTCGCCTCGGGCATCATCGGCGCCACTGTCATGCCGCACGTCATCTACCTGCACTCGTGCCTGACCGTCGGCCGCCTGGGCCGCCGTGGCGAGGGGCTCAGCATGCGGCAGCTGCTCGCCGGCACCCGCACCGACGTGGTGCTGGCGCTGATCGTGGCCGGGGTGCTCAACCTGTCACTGCTCGTCGTCGCCGCGGCGAGCCTCAATGGCCTGCCCGGCACCGACACCCTGCAGGGCGTGCACGATGTCGTGTCGACCGAGCTCGGGGCGGGGGTGGCCCTGTTGTTCGCGGTGGCGCTGCTCGGTTCGGGCCTTGCCTCCACCTCCATCGGCAGCGCAGCCGGGGCCGAGGTCATGAAGGGGTTGCTCGGCGTTCGTCTACCCCTGCTCGTGCGCAGGATCGTGACCCTCATCCCGGCCCTGATCGTGCTGGCACTCGGCGCAGAGCCGAGCAGGGCGCTGGTCATCTCGCAGGTCGTGCTGTCGATCGGCATCCCATTCGCGCTCATCCCGCTCGTCTCGCTGACAGCACGACGCGACGTGATGGGCGAGCACGTCAACCGACTCGGCACCACCGCGGCTGCCTGTCTGGTCACGGCGATCGTCATCGCCCTGAACGTGTCACTGCTATGGCTGACGTTCACCTGACACGAGTCCGAAGAGGTCCTTGGGGTCGACCGGCTCCACCACGAGCTCGATCTCGGCGGCATACGTGGTGCCCTCGACGGCGTCGCGGACGAACCGAAGTGCCGAGAAGTCCTCGATGGCGAACCCGACGGAGTCGAACACCGTGATCTGCTCGGGGTCCCGACGACCCGTCCGGTGACCGGCGACGACCTCCCAGAGCTCGGTGACCGGGAAATCGGGCGCGACCTGCTGGATCTCACCCTCGATGCGGGTCTGCTCGGGATACTCCACGAAGACATCCGCGCGATGCAGGATGCGTGGGTCGAGCTCGGTCTTGCCCGGGCAGTCGCCGCCGATGGCGTTGATGTGGACTCCGGGGCCGACCATCGAATCGGTCAGCACCGTGGCGTTGGCCTTGTCCGCGGTGCAGGTGGTGATGACGTCGGCACCCGCAACCGCGTCGGCCGCGCTCGAGGCGATGTGGATGTCGAATCCGAGCGGACCGATGTTGCGGACGAGCTTGGCGACCGCGAGCGGGTCGACGTCCCACACCCGCAGGGTGCTGATGCCGAGGGTGGAGCGAAAGCCCAGCGCCTGGAACTCGGCCTGCGACCCGGCGCCGATCATAGCCATCGTGCTCGAGCCGGGGCGGGCCAGCCACCGGGCGGCCATGGCCGAGGTGGCAGCCGTCCGCAGCGCTGTCAGGATCGTCATCTCGGAGACGAACGTGGGGTAGCCGCTGTGCACGTCGGCGAGCACACCGAACGCAGTGACCGTCTGGAAGCCACGTGACGGGTTGGTCGGATGTCCGTTGACGTACTTGAACGCGTAGGTCTCGCCGTCACTGGTCGGCATCAGCTCGATGACCCCGTCGGTGGAGTGCGACGCGACGCGTGGTGTCTTGTCGAACGACGGCCAGCGCCGGAAGTCATCCTCGATCGCCGTCACCATGCCGCGGATGATGGGCGCGACGCCGTGGTCACTCACCCAGCGGGTCATCGAGGCCACGTCGACGAACGTCACCATCGACGGCGAGCTGCCCGGCTCCTCGGCCACCCGGCCGGGGGCGGAGATCGTCGTGGTCATGGGCGGATCTCCAGGGTGCAGCACTTGACGCTGCCGCCGGCCTTGAGCAGCTCGCCGAGCTCGACGCCGATGGGGTTGAATCCGTGGTCGCGCAGCTGCTCGTGCATCCCGGTCGCGGCGTCAGTGAGCACGACGTTGAGCCCGTCCGAGACGGCGTTGAGCCCGAGCACGTCGGCGTCGGCGTCGGTGGCGATGATGGCGTCCGGAAAACGTTCGCGCAGCGTCTGGTTGCTGGCATCGCTGAAGGCGTCGGGGTAGTAGGCGATCGTCGACTCGTCGAGCACCGCGAGCGCGGTGTCGAGGTGGTAGAAGCGCGGGTCGACCAGCTCGAGCGGCACGACCGGGACGTCGAAGTAGTCGCTGACCTCGCGATGCGCGGTGACCGATGTGCGGAAGCCGGTGCCGGCCAGGATGAGGCGGCCGACGACCAGGAAGTCGCCCTCGCCCTCGTTCTGGTTGGTGGCCTGAACGGCCGGGGTGGAGCCCGCCTCGTCGAACCACGTCCGATAGGTCTCACCCTCCGGCTGACGCTCGACGTGGGTGAAGCGAGCCGCCATGGCGCGGCCGTCGAGGACGATGCCGCCGTTCGCGGCGAACACCATGTCGGGCAGGCCTTCGACCGGTTCGATGACGTCGACGCGGTGGCCCAGGCGCTCGTAGGTGGCGCGCAGGTTTTCCCACTGCGCGAGCGCGAGGGCGACATCGACGGGCGTCGTCGGGTCCATCCACGGGTTGATCGCGTAGGTGACCTCGAAGTGTTCGGGCCGGCACATCAGGAAGTGCTTCGATCGGCCCGACCGGCTGGCGGCGCGGGAGGCCTGCGCAGGCGCAGGTGTGGTGATGGTGGTCGTCGTCATGGTCGCCTTCGCAGGTAGGGTGGATTCCAACGTATAAGGCAATCCATTTGCAAACAATCGCGATTTGTTGCCAAGAATGCGAAGATCTGTTGTTCATCGTTACGCGATGTTGTGAAACCGCCGGGAGGCACCGTGGACGCCGTCAACCGTGACATCATCGGCCATCTCCTCAAGGACGGCCGCGCGACGTACCAGGAGATCGGTAGCCAGGTCGGCCTCTCAGCGCCGGCGGTCAAACGCCGGGTCGACCAGATGATCGCCCGCAAGGAGATCGCCGGTTTCACTGCCCTCATCGACCCGGCGTCGCTCGGCTGGGACACCGAGGCCTACGTCGAGATCTACTACCAGGGCAACGTCTCGACGGCCCGGCTGAAGAAGGATCTCGAGGCCATCCCGGAGGTCGTCGGCGTGTGGACCGTGTCGGGCGATGCCGATGCGCTGGTGCATGTCATGGCGTCGAGCATGGCCGAGGTCGAGCAGACGGGCGAGCGCATGCGCATGAGCGCCAACGTCGACCGCACCCGCAGCGTCATCGTGATGTCACGTATCTTCGAGCGCCCGAGGTCGTAGCGGCGCCATTCCCGGACGGCCCGATGTGGCCCGCCATGGAGAAATTCTTCGTCAAGCACGATGATTGAGCCATGCCGGAGCTGCCTGAGGTCAACGCGCTCGTCGAGTTCCTCGACACGCAGCTGAGTGGCGCAGTCGTCGCGGGCGTCGAGCTGGCGTCCTTCTCGGTCCTGAAGACCTTCGACCCGCCGGTGTCGGCGCTGCAGGGCCTCGAGGTCACCGGGGTCACGCGGCACGGCAAGTTCATCGACATCGATGTCGACGGCATGCATGTGGTCGTGCACCTGGCCAAGGCGGGCTGGCTGCGCTGGTCGGACAACCTGCCCGACACCAGGCTCAAGCTCGGCGCGAGCAACATCGCCGCGCGGGTGCGCCTCGACCGCGGTGACGGCCCACACGTCGGGTTCGACGTCACCGAGGCAGGCACCCGCAAGGGTCTCGCGATGTACATCGTGCGCTCGGTCTCCGAGGTGCCGGGCATCGCCGCGCTCGGTCCCGACCCGCTGGCGCCGGGCTTCGAGCTGAGACCGATGCTGGCTCGGCGCATGCAGGTCAAGCGCCTGCTTCGTGACCAGAAGATCATTGCCGGTGTGGGTAATGCCTACAGCGACGAGATACTGCACGCGGCCAAGCTGTCGCCGTTCGCCATTGCCGAAAGCCTCGGGGAGGCAGAGATCGTCCGGCTCGAGGCAGCGCTGCACGACATCCTTACCGAGGCTGTCGAGGAGGCTCGTGGCAAGCCGGCTGAGGAGCTCAAGGACGACAAGCGCACCCGCATGCGCGTGCACGGTCGAGCTGGCGAGGCGTGCCCGGTGTGCGGCGACACAGTGCTCGAGGTCACCTATGCGCAGACGGCGCTGCAGTACTGCCCCACCTGCCAGACCGGCGGCAAGCCCCTCAAGGACCGCACCACGTCCAAGTTCCTGAAGTGACCTCCACAGACCTGGTGGTCAGGCCGCGGCCACCAGGGCTACTGCCAGGGCGGCGAACACGAGCCCGACGCCCTGCCAGCCGTGAATCTTCTCCCGGAGCACGACGGCCGCCAGCAGCACGGTGCCGGCGGGGTAGAGCGAGGAGATGACCGACACGACCGACAGCAGTCCGTAGTGCGTGGCGTAGAGGAACGACCCGGTTGCCGTCGCCCCGAGGGGACCCATGACCGCGGCGTTCCAGGCAGCACGCTCCCGCGGCCACCAGACCTGGCGCATGACGGTGGCGGTCAGGATGACGCCGACGACCGAGGTGGTCTGGGTGAGCGCGAGCGGAAAGAGTCCCGCGTCATTGCCGACCTGACCCAGGAACACGAACAACGTCCCGAACCCGAGGCCCGCCAGGATGCCGTCGATCACGCCGCCGCGATGGGCGGGGTTGTCGTCGACCACGCGGGAGATGAGTGCGATGGCTGGGAACGCGCAGACGATTCCGAGCACCGCCAGCCGACTCGGTCGGTCTCCCTGTGCCAAACCAACCATGACGGGCAGCAGCGCCGAGCCGATCGCGGAGATCGGTGCAACGACGCCCATCCGTGCGCTGGAGAGACCGCGGTAGAGGAAGGCCGTCCCGAACCCGCCGCCGAGGCCGGCCAGTGCACCGTAGAGCCAGTCCGATCCGGCGGGCGTTCCTCCCGCGAACAGTGCCGCGAGGAGAGTGAAGAGGCCCGACGACGACTGACCCACGACGGCGACCTGCCAGGCGGAGGCGCGCTTCGCGAAGATGCCGCCGAGGAAGTCCGAGAGGCCGTACGAGAGAGCCGAGATCAGGGAAAGGACGATGGCCACCCACGCAGCCTAGGTGCAGACGGCTGGAGCGGAGGACGCTCCACCCCCGACCGTAAGATGGAGGCATGAGGTTGCGTCAGGGGAAGTCACTCGGTTCGCGGGCCAACGTGTCCATTGGCGGCCTCGCGTTGAAGGTCGACAACCAGACCGGCGAGGTCGCGCAACGGGCTGCCTTGGTCATCACGACCGCCGTCCGACTGCTGCGCATCCCTACCGCCCTCGTGTTGCTCGTCCCTTTGCCGTTCATCGCTGCCACGGTCGTTCTCGGAGCAGCATCCGACGGGGGAGTCCGCGTCATCGTCTGCATCGTGGGTGTCCTGATGGCGGCAATCAGCGCGGCCTTCTGGGGTCGGCGCCGCCGCATCCTCCAAGCCGTCGACGACCCCGAGAAGCTGGCGACCGAGCTCGGCATCATGATCAGCCTCAGCGACAAGGTCGACGAGACGCGGGGTGCCCTCTCGCAGATCGCCGGCGGCGGTGGATGGCGGATGTTCGCCCGGCTGCAGGGCGTCTGGCGCGGTGCGGCGATGACCGGCCGGTGGATCGACAGCATCGGTGACCTGCCCCGGGCGCGTTACTTCGCGCCACCGAAGATCGGCACCACGGTGACTCTTACCATCGCTGCCCTGTGGCTCGTGCCGATCTCGGTCGTGGTGGCGGGGTTCTCCCTGATCGCTTCGGTCGCTGGCACTCTCTGACCTTCTCCACCACCCTTCGTGGGGACAGCTGCATCAGCCGATGAGCAGTTGCATCGGTGGCGCGTACTGCCGCACGACGTCAGCGGGGTCGGCGGACGCGAGCGGTTCGAGCCTGACCACGTAACGGAGGGTCGCCATGCCGATGAGCTGGCTGGCGATCAGCGACGCGCGCAGCTCACGTTCTTCGCCGACGAGCACCTCGAGCAGCGAGGCGACCAGCACGTTGCGCGCCACCTCGAGCATCGGCGCGTGCGCATCATCTGAGCCCAGTGCCGTGCGCACGAGGGCGCTGAAGACCTCGTGATGCGGATCCCACGACTCGATGAACGTCCGCAGCAGACGCTCGGCCATGCCGTCGGGGCCGTCAGCGATGACCGACCGTATCTTGTCGACCGGGTCGACCGGGAGCTCCATCGTGGCCACCAGAAGCCGTGACTTGTCGCCGAAGTAGTGGCTGATGAGGCTGACATCGACGCCAGCCTCCCGTGCGATCGCCCGCATCGACGCACCTCTGAAGCCCTTCGCGGCGAAGTGCGCTCGGGCAACGTCGAGGATGGCCGAGCGACGGTCGGCTGTGTCGCCAGATGCGGGACGTCCCGGCGTTCTTCGGGTGGTCACGGCGTCCGTCGGCGCAGGGTCATGGAGGCGAGGACGAGCGCGAGCACGCCGCAGCCGACAAGGACGGCGAGGTCACGGGCCAGCGTCGACGTGAACCCTGACGTCCGGACCATCTCGCTGAAAGCATCGGTGGCATAGCTCAACGGCAGGGCGTCAGAGATCCGCTGCAAGAGCTCAGGCATCGATTCGCGGGGTGCCAGCAGGCCGCAGAGGAGCAGCTGGGGGATGACGATGAGTGGCATGAACTGCACGGCCTGGAACTCGGTGACCGCGAACGCCGACATCAGCAGTCCGAGCGCGGTGCCCAGGACGGCAACCGTGACCGCGAAGACGACCATGGCCCAGGGAGTCCTGACGGCCATGTCGAGTAGCCAGATGGCCACGGCGGAGGTGGCGAGCGACTGGACGAGCGCCGCGATGCCGAAAGCGATGCCGTAGCCGACGATCAGCTCGCCGCGCCGCAACGGGGTCGTGAGCAACCGCTCGAGCGTGCCGGACGTGCGCTCGCGCACCATCGTCACCGATGTCACGAGAAACATGATGGTGAACGGGAAGATGCCGAGCATCTGCGGGCCGACCCGGTCGAACACCTGTGGGCTGCCGTCGAAGACGTATTTGAAGAGCATCAGCAGAACCGACGGGAGCACCACGATGAGGGCAATGCTGCGTCGGTCGTGGCTGAGCTGCTGGAGGACCCGTGTGGCGGTGGCGATCGTGCGGCTCATGCGACCTCCGCCTCGGCCAGCCGCAAGAATGCCTGCTCGAGGTCTGGGGTCCCGGCCCGTGCTCTCAGCTCGGCAGGTGACGCGTCCGCGATCAGCCGTCCCTCACGCATCAGCAGCACCCGGTCGCACCGGCCAGCCTCGTCCATGACGTGGCTCGAGATGAGCAACGTCTTGCCGGAGTCAGCAAGGTCGTGGAACAGCTGCCAGAGGTCGCGGCGCAGCACGGGGTCGAGTCCGACAGTCGGCTCGTCAAGGAGATAGAGGTCGGGGTCGGCGAGCAGTGCCGCGGCAAGCGACACCCTGGTGAGCTGGCCTCCGGAGAGGTCGCCGGCCAGGGTGTCGGACTTGTCGACGAGGCCGACATTCGTCAGTGCCTCGCGGACGGCCGACGCATCACTTCCGGCGAGAGCGGCAAAGTAGCGGAGGTTCTGCAGGACTGTCAGGTCTGGATACACCGAGCTCGCCTGAGTCACGTAGGCGACTGTTCGGCGAGCCTCGGTGCTGCCGGCGGTGCTGTCGAGGACCCTCACCGACCCCGACCGGATGACCTGGATCCCGGCTATCGCGCGGATGAGGGTCGACTTGCCGCAGCCGCTGGGCCCGAGGAGTCCGGTCACTGAGCCGTGAGCGACCGACACCGTGAGGTTCGAGATGACGGTGTTGCCCCCGCGCACCACGGTGAGGTCGTCGACGCTGATTGCGAAAGTATTCAACATACGTTGAATATACGTCCAGAGTGTTGCGCGCTCAAGCGATGTGCAACAGACGACGAGGGTTGATGGCTTGCTCGCTGCCACACGTCACGTCAGCTGTTCGAGCTGAACGGCCAGCAGCGACATGGATTCGTCGAGCGAGGCCGGGGCCCTCAGGTGCGGCCGGCGCTGCGGTGTGACATCGGGTTCGCCAGCTTCTCAAGACGCGGCCGTACGGCGGGGCTGATGTCGTCGGCACGGGAGGCGATGTCGAGCGCATACTGCGCGACCTCGGCAGCGAAGACGACCGCATGCTTCGCGTGCAGCTCGGTGGCGAGCTCCTCCAGCGTCTCGAAGTCATCAGAGCAGCTCGCGTGCGCGAACCGTCGCCACACCGCTGCGGTGCCGGTGAGCTCGGTGGTCGTGTCGACGGCTTGGAGCAGGTCGGGAAGGTAGCCGGGCCCGCCGATCTGAACGCTCAGCACCGCGGCATCGATCTCGGCGAGGCGCAGCCCGTGCGCCCTCGCATCGGCGATGACCGGAGCGAGGATGTCGAGCGCCTCATCGGGCTCGCCGAGCGAGTCGTGCGCGCAGGCCTGGCTGATTCGGCGTTCGAGATCGAGTTGGAACCGGCCGGCGGCGATGTGGGTGCTGGACCTCTCCAGCAGCTCACGCGCTTCGGTCTCCCGATCGTTCTGGACAAGGATCTGCGCCATCAGCGCCTCACCCCAGCCACGGACGCGGTGGGGGTCATGGTCGCGCACCGCATCGACGGAGAGGCGAAGGTTGGCGAGGGCCTGAGTGGTGTCGCCACGGAACATCTCGAGCAGGCCCCACAGCGTGTAGCTGAGCCTGGCCGACCCGCCGACTCGGGCAGACGGGGCTGAGTAGTCAAGCAACGCCTGCTCGGCACCGGCGAAATCGATGGAGCCGATCAGGGCCATGATGTGGATCTCGCGCGCTGTGCTGCAGTGGATGACGCTGACCTCTCCGGGGACTCCGTAGAGGAGGTCCAGGGCAGTCTGCGCCGACTCGACGGCCTGCTCCAACAGGCCGGAGTGCCGCTGGACGGCGGACAGCACGACGAACGCCTCAGCGCGGTTGATCGGTGACAGGTCGCAGGAGAACGCAAGGCTTCGCGCCCGGCGCGCGAGCGTCTCGTCGGCCTCATGGAAGGACCGCTCGAACAGTCCGGCCAGCTCCAGCGTCGCGAGCCGGCGACGCTTGGTGTCGGCGTCCGCCGACGGGGGGTTGACGTCGCGCGGCAATCGGGCACGCACGTCCGCCGACAGCAGTTGGATGCTCCACTTCGAGTAGAGGAGGAGCTCTTCCTCCGACAGGTCGGCCGGGTCGATCATCGTGAAGAGCTCGTTGAGGGCTTGCCTCTCGCCGAGCTCAATCAGGGCGTAGGCCCGCTCGAGTGGGGCCGCAACGACACCTGTCTCGGTGCGCACGGGGTCGGTGAAGGCCAGCGTCCGGCGATACTGTCCCTGCAGATTCGCCTGGCGAGCAGCCGCGCAGGCGAGATCGAGCGGCAGGGGCTGCCGCACCGACCGCCACCAGTCGGCGCTGCATGCCGCCGACTGCGGACGCAGCACTGAGTGCGGGAAGCACGGCGAGTAGGCGTCGAACAGCGTCTGGCGACGGTCGACCGCCAATGTGCTGCGGATGAGCGTCGACTCGGCCCGCGAGGCGAAGGTCATGGCATCGCCGACCTGGTGCAACGCCCCGTGACCGAGGGCTGCCTCGACGGTGCTGCTGGCGAAACAGGCTTGCACCTCCGCCAGGTCGAGGTGACCGACCAGGGCAGCCACATCCACCAGGTCGGCAATCTCCCCGGTGTCGTCGACCTGGGCGATCGCCCGTGTGCTCATGGTGTGCGCGGTCAGACCCTCTTCGTCGTCCGCTGCTTCATCCATCACGAGGACGCCCTCGACGATGGTGAGCGCACGCGACTCGAAGGCAGCATCGGCCAGCTCGCGGAGCACGCCGTACGCACCTTCGGACCTGGCGCGAAGGAACTCGACGGTCGTGGGGTGGGGGTCGCAGCGAAATCTCGCGCGAAGAAGGTTGCGGATGGTGTCGGTGCCGAGTGGTTGCAGGTCGATGCGCTGGGCTCCTGCAGCGAGGCGCGGGACGTCGTTGATCGCCCGCGGTGACAGCGTGGCGACGACCTTGAGCGCACCGTTCTCCGCAAGACGGGCGATGACCTCGAGGCTCATCTCATCGCACAGGTCTACCTCGAGCAGGACGACCGTCGGTGGGTCGGTGTGCTGATCGGACAGTGCTGCGCCGGCCCGGGCGACGATCTGGTCGGGGTGATCGTCCGGAGCGGCGACGAGGTCGCGCACGATCTGGCGGATCACGTAGAAGGCATCCTCGTGCTCGCCATGCCTGGCGAGATGCCTCGTGCGGTGGGGCCCCGGGCCGTTGCGGGCAATGGCCGAGGCGAGCCGGTGGCTGTCGCTGCCGGGCGGACCGACGATGATCAGGATGGGGTGACGCTCAAGCAGAACGCGAGCCTCGTCGAGGAAATGATCTGAGAAAGTGGGTGGCCATGGCGGCGCCTCCATGGGGAAAACAGAATCCGTCATGGGCCCTCGTCTCCTCGGTGGTCAGCGTTGGTGGCATGTGTGGTGGACGCCCCGGGGGCCACCCGGATTGTAGACGGTGACATCGGCCATGCCATCGACCATGATTCTCCACATGGACCTCCGTACCCTCGTTCTCCTGCCCTTACGCGTCACCGTCGCCGCAACCCAGGCGACGCTCGGCCTCGGCCAGCTCGCTTCACCTCAGGGCCCGATCCTTCGTGACGGCGGCTACGCGAGCCGGTTGGCACAGATCATCGGGGAGGGAGGGCTTCTGGATCAGCTCGGCCGGATCCTCAGTGACGAGCGCGGCCCGATCGGGCTTGCCAACACGCTGGCCGATCTCACCGCTGACGACCGGCCCATCGGCAAGGCGCTGGCGCGAGACGGTCTGCTCGACCGCATGGCAGATGAGGATGGTCCGTTCGTCCGGTTGCTCGAGACCGGGGGTCCGCTGGACCGGGCGCTGTCCGAGGACGGCCCGCTCTACCGCTTCCTGGCCCCCGAAGGCGCGCTGGACCGCCTGCTCGCGGAGGAGGGGGCGCTCGACCGGGTCCTCGCCGAGGGAGGTTTGCTCGAGCAGCTGCTTGCGGAGGACGGCATCCTGGAAAAGCTGCTCGCGCCCGGAGGCACCCTCGACCAGCTCGTCGCGCTCGGCACGACCTTCGACTCGATCGTGCCCCGCCTCGAGGCCCTCGGCAACGCCATCCCCACCCTCAACACGGCAGTCAGCGTCCTGAGCGGAGCGGTCGAGCCGCTCGGCGCTCTGGCGGGGCGGCTGCCGGGAGGGCGGCGGCGCCCGCCGGTCGGTGCCTTTCCGGTTGTCGTCGCCGAGATAGATTGAGGCATGGCCAGCAAGGGCGCGACGCCGGTACACCGCCGCACCCTGGCGCCGCCCGACTACTCCGTGCTTCCGCGGCGAACCCGCATCGAGGACACGGTGACGACCTCCGACACCGACCCCGTGCCTGATCCCGAGGGTGGACGCGACACCGACCGTGACTTCCTGATCCGGTACGGCGCACTCTGACGGAATGCAACGGGCACCGTCTCGGTTGCCGTTGATGTGTCTGCCCTCTTCGAACCCCTGACCCTGCGCGGCGTCACCGCCCGCAACCGCATCTGGCTCTCCGCGATGTGCCAGTACTCGTGCTTCGAGCGCGACGGCATGCCCGGAGACTGGCACCTCGTCAACCTCGGTCAGCACGCGACAGGCGGGTTCGGCCTGGTGATGACCGAGGCCGCGGCGGGCGTCCCCGAGGGCCGCATCAGCCCCGAGGACGCCGGCATCTGGTCCGACGAGCACATTGCCCCGTGGCGCCGCATCACCGAGTTCGTTCGTTCACAGGGCGCGGTCGTCGGGGTGCAGCTGGCCCACGCCGGGCGCAAGGCGTCGACCTACAGCCCGTTCGGTGGCGGCGAAGGGACCGTGCCTGAGACCGAGGGCGGTTGGGCTGCCGTCGCACCCTCCGCTCAGGCGTTCGAGGGGTACGCCGTTCCGTCAGAACTCAGCACCGATGAGGTCGCCGACCTGCCTGGGGCGTTCGCCGCGGCAGCAGCGAGGGCCGACAAGGCGGGCTTCGACGTGGTCGAGATCCACGGAGCGCACGGCTATCTCCTGCACCAGTTCTGCTCACCGCTCGTCAACGAGCGCACCGACCGCTACGGCGGCTCGTTCGACAATCGCACCCGTCTCGTCGTCGAGGTCGTCGACGCCGTGCGCGCCGTCTGGCCCGTTGGCAAGCCCCTGTTCGTGCGGCTGTCGGCGACGGACTGGGCGGACGGAGGCTGGGACGTCGGGCAGACCGCCCGGCTCGGTGCGGTGCTGAAGGATCACGGTGTCGACCTGGTCGACGTCTCGTCGGGCGGTGCGGTGGCGCACCAGAAGATCACGGTCGGGCCCGGCTACCAGGTGCCGTTCGCGCGGGAGGTTCGCGAGGTGAGTGGGCTGCCCGTCGTCGCCGTGGGCCTCATCACCGACCCGGTGCAGGCGGAGCAGGTGCTCGTCGAGGGTTCGGCCGACGCAGTGATGCTGGCCCGTGTGGCCATCCGCGAGCCGGCGTGGCCACTGCGTGCCGCCCACGAGCTCGGGTTGTCCTACCGGGAAGCCCCCTACCCTCCTCAGCACACCCGCGGCGCCTGGCGCTGACTCCGCACCCGTCCAGAACGCTGCGGCGCCGACGATAGGATGAGGGGGTGACCGAAGCCCCCCGACTGGACACCGTCGCCGAAGCAGCCGCCACCCCTGAGAAGCCGCAGCCCTGGGCCGAGCTGGGCCTGAAGGCTGATGAGTACGACAGCATCCGCGAGATCCTCGGCCGGCGCCCCACGGGTGCCGAGCTGGCGATGTACTCGGTGATGTGGAGCGAGCACTGCTCGTACAAGTCCTCGAAGGTGCACCTCAAGAAGTTCGGCGAGCTGCCGCAGGAGACCCCCCTCGGCAAGACGCTGGCGGGCATCGGCGAGAACGCCGGGGTCATCGACATCGGCCAGGGCTACGCCGTGACGTTCAAGGTCGAGTCGCACAACCACCCCAGCTACGTCGAGCCCTACCAGGGCGCGGCGACGGGCGTCGGAGGTATCGTCCGCGACATCCTCGCGATGGGGGCGCGGCCGGTCGCCATCATGGACCCGCTCCGCTTCGGCCCGCTCGACGCCGAGGACACCCGACGGGTCATGCCCGGAATCGTGGCGGGCGTGGGCGGCTACGGCAACTGCCTCGGTCTGCCCAACATCGGCGGGGAGGTCGTGTTTGACCCGACCTACGTCGGCAACCCGCTCGTCAATGCCCTGTGCGTCGGCGTGCTCCGCCACGAAGACCTCCATCTTGCCTTCGCCTCAGGTGTCGGCAACAAGGTCGTGCTCTACGGCGCTCGCACCGGCGGCGACGGCATCGGTGGAGTTTCCGTCCTGGCCTCGGAGACCTTCGAGTCGACGGGGCCGTCCAAGCGCCCTGCCGTGCAGGTGGGCGACCCCTTCATGGAGAAGCTGCTCATCGAGTGCACCCTCGAGCTGTTCCGCGCCGAGGTTGTCAACGGCATCCAGGACCTTGGTGGCGCTGGCCTGTCGTGTGCCACGAGCGAGCTCGCGTCCGCCGGCGACGGAGGCATGCACGTCGAGCTCGACACCGTGCCGTTGCGCGACTCGACGCTGTCGCCCGAAGAGATTCTCATGAGCGAGTCGCAGGAGCGCATGATGGCCGTCGTCGAGCCCGAGCACCTCGACGCCTTCATGGCGATCTGCGCCAGGTGGGATGTCGAAGCCGTCGTCGTCGGTGAAGTCACCGACGGTGATCACCTCGTCATCGATTGGCACGGGCAGACCGTCGTCGACGTCCCGCCCCGATCTGTGGCCCACGACGGACCGACCTACGACCGGCCCTACGCCCGGCCCGAGTGGCAGGACGCCCTGCAGGCAGACGGTGCCGAGCGCCTCGATCGCCCCACGACCGGTGATGCCCTCCGTGAGCAGCTCGTGCAGGTCGTGACGTCACCCAACATGGCCGACAAGTCGTGGGTCACCGACCAGTACGACCGCTACGTCCAGGGCAACACGGTGCTCGCGCAGCCCGAGGACGCCGGTGTCATCCGCATCGATGCCGACACCCAGCTCGGGGTGGCGGTGTCGACCGACTGCAACGGGCGGTTCGCCAAGCTCGACCCCTACGCCGGCGCGCAGCTCGCCCTCGCCGAGTCGTATCGCAACGTCGCCGTCACCGGGGCCCTGCCGCTCGCCGTCACAGACTGCCTCAACTTCGGGTCCCCCGAGAATCCCGACGTGATGTGGCAGTTCGAGCAGGCCACGCACGGTCTCAAGGACGCCTGTGCGGTCCTCGGCATCCCGGTCACCGGCGGCAACGTCTCGTTCTACAACCAGACCGGCCAGACGCCCATCCTGCCCACCCCCGTGGTCGGTGTGCTGGGCGTCATCCAAGACGTCCGGCAGCGCATCACGCAGGGCTTCGAGCGCGAGGGCAGCCACGTGCTCGTGCTCGGAGAGACCCGCGACGAGCTCTCGGGGTCGACGTGGGCCGATGTCGTGCACGGCCACCTCGGGGGCATGCCCCCGCAGGTCGATCTCGCGGCAGAGCGGGCGCTTGCCGAGCTGATGGTGGAGGCCGCCTCGATCGGGCTCGTGGAATCGGCGCACGACCTCTCCGACGGTGGCCTGGCGATGGCCTTGGCCGAAGCGTCGTTCCGTCATGGCGTCGGTGTCCATGTCGAGCTCGACGAACCCTTCATCGAGCTCTTCAGCGAGTCGACAGCTCGGGTCATGGTGGTCGTGAGCGAAGACCGTCACGAGGATCTCGTGACCCTCGCCGACAAGCACGGTGTCGACCTTGCCTCGGTGGGCCGGACGGGTGGCGACGTCCTGGAGGTCGCCGGACAGCTCAGCATCCCGGTGGCCGAGCTGCGGGCAGCGTGGCAGGCCACCATCCCCGCGGTGCTCGGCACCACCGTCGTCGCGCACTGACGTCGTACTCTCCACGACGCAGCTCCGAGCACACGTAGACTCCGGGTTTGTGGCTCGCCGACTCGTCCCCCTCTCCGAGGAGGTCTTCGTCGAGGCCTGCCGCCGGATCGATGCGGGCGACGCGCAACGGGTCGACCTCAAGACCGCAACCATGCACCTCCTGGCGCTGCTCGTCGAGAAAGCTCCTGGCGGCAGCGTCGAGGTGCGGGTCCCGCCGTTCGCCGCGGTGCAATGCATCTCGGGTTCACGCCACACCAGGGGCACCCCGCCGGCCGTCGTCGAAATGGATGCCCCGACCTGGATCGCACTGGCACGCGGACAGCTGAAGTGGAACGAGGCGACGTTGAGGGCCTCGGGAGAGCGGTCGGACCTGTCACCGCACCTGCCCCTCGTGGACGTCTGAGTCTCACTGACAACTGGACGAGCGTGAACCCCGCCCGCATCGGCTGCCGCCCCGAGCGACTGGTTCATCCCCGACACCGGGGTTGTCGAAGGTCAGGCGGTCTTGCCGTGCTGAAGGAGAGACCAGATCGCGGTGTCGGTCGTGTCGTAGGCGCTGAGCCCACGTGCCTTGCGGAACGCACGGACCGCGGCGACCGTGCGGGGGTCGTAGACACCTGTGGGGCTGAGGCTCAGCCCGGCGGCGCTCAGTGAGTGCTGCAGGCGCCACACGGACTGGCCGACCGAGCCCTGCTTCAGCACTCGCGGGCGGGTGCCCGAGGAGAACAACGCAGTCCAGGTCGCGCGGGTGGTGCGTCCGAGGGGCTTCCACCCGAGCCGGTTCCGGTACGCCTCGATGGCCTTGCTGGTGCCGGTGCCGAATGACTCCGTGACCGACTTCTTGAGCCCCTGCCGGTGCAGGAGACATTGCAGGGTGGCGACGGCCGGGCCCTTGTCGCCGACCTCGAGCCGCGGGTACCTGCTGAAGGACATCCGTACGTTGCACGGCAGCGATTCCGAGGAGGCCACCGATCCCTTGCCGACATCGAGATAGTCCTTGTCGATGTTGAGCTGGTGTCCGCCAAACGTCTGATTGACGCCGTTGTGGTACTGGTGGATGCGCTGGTGGTTCTTCCAGCCGGCGTCCGAAAGGTAGGGGCCACCCTTGGTGTCGGCCTTCTTGTTGGTCCAGGCGACCCACAGGTGGTCGGGCAGCGTGAAGTGCTTGCGCCTGGCCTCGCGGGCCTCGTCGATCACCGCGATGGCGGACGAGCCGCTGGAGTAGACGCCGGAGGTGTATCCCTTTGCGTGCAGGTAGTCAGTCCATCCGTCGACGAACTCGAGCACCGCGTTGTCGCAGGTGCGGGACCGGGCGTACCACTCGAGGTCGAGGTACGACGCGGTCTTCTTGGGCAACCCGTACTTCTGCAGCGCCCCGATCGTCTCGGCAGCATCGACCTTGCCCTGTGCGCGCGCCTTCGTGGGGGAGGTCGACATGCGGCTCCTCTGCGCACGGCTGTCGGGGTCGTTCCGGTAGCACGGCGACTGCCTGCCGACGTGGATCGGGAGGAAGCGCCAGCCGTGGGAGGCGTTCGTGGCGACCCACGCCTTGCTGAGGTTGGGCTGGTACTTGTCACCGCAGTAGCGCGAGCTGCCTGACACGTAGATGCCGATCGCTGCGTAGGGCGATCGGAGGTTCCATGCGTCCATGACCTTCTGGCTCGGGGCCACGCACGCATCGAACCCGAAGCCGGTGAAGCTCCCGGGAGAGGCCGGGGTGGCAGCGCCGGCCGGGGAGGTCAGAGCAGTGGAGGACAGGAGGAGCGTCGCGGCGAAGCCGGTGATGAGACCGGCAATCCTGAGCCGCGAGGCGGGGGAAGACACCAAGCGCATGGGAGGAGACACTACGTGCTCGATCACGGTGATGTGGCGGAAACGTGTTGCTGGCGTGATTCAAGGGAATCCCGTCCCTCGCCGTCACCACGGCCGGATGTCAGACCTGGCGGTCACGACCGCCCCAGTAGGGCTTGCGGAGGTCACGCTTCAGGATCTTGCCTGACGGGTTCCTCGGCAGCGTCTCGACGACGTCGATCGACGAGGGCGTCTTGTAGGCGGCGAGTCGCTCGCGGGCGTAGGCGATGAGCTCTTCGGGCGTGACGGCCTGATCGGGCTTGAACGCGACGACGGCCTTGACCGCCTCGCCCCACCGGTCGTCGGGCACCCCGATGACGGCGAGCTCCAGCACCGCGGGATGCTCTGCGAGGACCCGCTCGACCTCGGGGGAGTACACGTTCTCGCCGCCGGTGATGATCATGTCCTTGATCCGGTCCTCGATGAACAGGAAGCCGTCGTCGTCGACCCGACCGAGGTCGCCGGTGCGCAGCCAGCCCTCGGGCGTGAGCAGCTCTGCCGTCGCCTCGGGCTTGCCAAGGTAGCCGGACGTGGCCTGGGGGGTTCGGAACCACACCTCGCCCGAGCCTCCCCGGGGCACGTCATCGAGTGACACCGGGTCGACGATGCGCATCTCGGCGTGATCGACAGGTCGCCCCGCGGAAACGAGCCGCTCGGGGTGCGCCGCGTCGCGGTGCGCCTCGTCGTTGAGCACCGTGATGACGCCTCCCATCTCGGTCATGCCGTACACCTGCTGGAACTCGGTGTCGGGCCAGGCCTCCATCGCGGCCCGAAGCACGGGCAGGGGCATCGGCGCAGCCCCGTAGCCGAAGCCCTTGAGTCGGCTGAAGAGCGCCATGGCCTCTGGGCCGGCGGCGATGAGCGCCGCGACGACGGCGGGCACCAGGAAGATGTGTGTGCAGCCGGCCAGGATCCCGCCGGCCAGCTTTGTCGCAGCCACCTCGCTGATGATGTAGCCGGGGACACCCACGACCGGAGCGAGCAGGGCGTACGACGTGCCGCCGACATGGAACATCGGCATCGCGACGAGGAGCATGTCGCCCTCGACGTACGTGGTGTCGCCGAGGCCGTTGACACTGTGCTCGACCATGGCGTGCTGGCTGAGCTGGACACCCTTGGGTCGGCCCGTGGTGCCCGAGCTGTACATCACGACGCAGATGTCGTCGGGCGTCACCTCCGGCTGCCGGTCGGTCGGAGTCCCGGCCGCCAGCCAGGCCTCGAGCTCATCGTGCTCGCCACCGACGACGATGACGTCCCGCACGTGCTCGAGACGGTCGCGCACGAGGTCGAGCTGGGCGACGAGCTGGTGCCCGACGAAGAGAATCGTCGCTCCGCAGTCGTTCAGGACGTAGTCGAGCTCGTCACCCGAGAGGCGCCAGTTGACCACCGTCGTGGCGACCCCGACCTGACATCCGCCGAGGAGGACCTGGAGCACCGCCGGGTTGTTCTTGTCGAGGATGGCGACCCGGTCGCCGCGGCGCACGCCGGCTGCGGTGAGGGCGCCTGCCACGTGGCGCACCGACTCCCAGGCCTCCCCCCACGACCAGGAGCGTCCCTCGAAGATCCAGCACGGTCCGTCGGGATTCGTGGCCGCGCGATGCGCCAGAAAGTCTGGCAGGAAGATGGCGTGAGGAATCGCGATCGTCATGGGGGCCCTCGTCGTCTGTGATCTGGATCACGACAGGGTAGCCGGGCGCGAGTGTCTAGGCCACGACCTTGGCGAGGCGGTCGAGGGACTTCTCCATGTTCTTCCTGGTCTGCTCTGGGAATGAGCTGTGCTTCAGGATGAACTTCTGCCGGTCCTTCGAGACGTCCCACGTCTCGCGCACGAGGGTGCCGCCATCGGTGGGGGTCAGCTCGTAGCGCCAGATGCGACCGCCGACCAGGCCGCCGAGCCCCTTGGTCTGCCACGCGATCAGCATGTCCTGGCCGTACTCGACGACGGTGTTCGCCGTCGTGTAGGCCACGCCCATCTTCATCGACATGCCGAACCGGGTGCCGAGCGAGAGTGGGCGCGAGGGCGACTTGGTGCCCCTCACCGTTCCCGACCCGTCGAAGCCCTGGTGCTTTCCGGCGTCGGCAAGCTCGGCGAAGATGCGGGCGGGAGTGGCGTCGATGAGGCGTTCGACGCTGACGGTGTCTGAGTTCATGGCCCCCATTGGACCGGTCTGGGCCCCAGTCCGCAACACCTCGGGTCCGGCATTGGGTTGCACGGGGTCGAGGCCTCTACACTTGACAGGTGCCCCGCGGAGATGGACGCCTCACCCACGACCTCGATCCCCAGGACGCCGGACCCCAAGACGCCTGCGGTGTCTTCGGCGTCTGGGCCCCCGGTGAAGAGGTCGCCAAGCTCACCTATTTCGGTCTTTACGCGCTGCAGCACCGCGGGCAGGAGTCGGCCGGCATCGCCGTCAGCAACGGCCGCCAGATCTTGGTCTACAAGGACATGGGCCTGGTGTCCCAGGTCTTCGACGAGGCCACCCTCGAGTCCCTCAAGGGCGAGGTCGCCATCGGCCACACGCGCTACTCCACGTCTGGGTCCAGCGTGTGGCACAACGCCCAGCCAACCTTCCGGCCCACGGCCTCCGGCTCGGTGGCGCTCGGCCACAACGGCAACCTCACCAACACCGCCGAGCTCCTCGAGCTGCTCCGTGAGCGCGACGTCGAGTCCGGAGGCGACTCCGGCAAGGGTGAGATGGCGACGTCCGACACCTCGGTGATGGCCACGCTGCTGTCGTCCTATCCCGACCGCTCGGTCGAGGAGGCCGCCTTCGAGGTGCTGCCGAGGCTCCGGGGCGCGTTCTCGCTGGTGTTCATGGACGAGAACACCCTCTATGCGGCGCGCGACGCCCAGGGCATCCGTCCACTCGTCCTCGGCCGGCTCGAGCGTGGCTGGGTCGTCGCCAGCGAGACCGCGGCGCTCGACATCGTGGGCGCGTCGTTCATCCGCGAGATCCAGCCCGGTGAGTTCATCGCGATCGACGAGGCCGGTCTGCGAACCGAACGCTTCGCCAAGGCCGAGCCCAAGGGCTGCATCTTCGAGTACGTCTACCTGGCCCGGCCCGACACCACGATCTCCGACCAGCGGGTGTTCTCGGTGCGTGCCGAGATCGGCCGCCGCCTCGCCCGTGAGTTCCCGGTCGACGCCGACCTCGTCATCCCCGTGCCAGAGTCGGGCACGCCAGCCGCCATCGGGTACGCCGAGGAGAGTGGCATCCCGTTCGGCCATGGGCTCGTCAAGAACTCGTACGTCGGCCGCACCTTCATCCAGCCCTCGCAGACGCTTCGTCAGCTCGGTATCCGGCTCAAGCTCAATCCGCTGCGCGATGTCATCGAGGGCAAACGGCTCGTCGTCGTCGACGACTCGATCGTGCGCGGCAACACCCAGCGTGCGCTGGTGCGCATGCTGCGTGAGTTCGGCGCCGCCGAGGTCCATGTGCGCATCTCCTCACCGCCGGTCAAGTGGCCGTGCTTCTACGGCATCGACTTCGCGTCGCGGGCCGAGCTCATCGCCAACGGCATCTCGGTCGAGGAGGTCCGGCGCTCGATCGGTGCTGACTCGTTGGCATACGTCACGCTCGACCAGCTCGTCGAGGCGACCAACGTCCCCAAGGACGACCTCTGCCGGGCCTGCTTCGATGGCATCTACCCCGTGGCGCTTCCCGAGGACGACCTGATCGGCAGACATCTCCTCGAGGTCCAGGACACCCTTCCGCTCGAGGTCCTGTGATGACGTCCTACGCCAGCGCGGGAGTGTCCATCGAGGAGGGCGACCGCGCGGTCGAACTCATGAAACAGTGGGTCGAGAAGGCCCGCCGGCCCGAGGTCGTGGGCGGGATCGGCGGCTTCGCCGGCCTCTTCGACGCGTCAGCCCTCAAGTCGTACACCCGGCCGTTGCTCGCGACGTCTGCCGACGGTGTCGGCACCAAGGTGCAGATCGCGCAGCGCATGGACAAGCACGACACGATCGGTTTCGACCTCGTCGGCATGCTGGTCGACGACTTGGTCGTGTGCGGCGCCGAGCCCCTGTTCATGACCGACTACATCGCCTGCGGCAAGGTCGTGCCCGAGCGCATCGCCGACATCGTGAAGGGCATCGCCATGGCGTGCGCCGAGAGCGGCACGGCGCTGCTCGGAGGCGAGACCGCCGAGCATCCCGGTCTGCTGGCGCCTGAGGAGTACGACATCGCGGGCTCGACCACGGGCGTCGTGGAGGCATCGAAGCTGCTCGGTGCCGAGCTCGTGCGTGCCGGCGACGTCGTGATCGCGATGGCGTCGAGCGGCCTGCACTCCAACGGCTACTCGCTCGTGCGTCATGTGTTCTTCTCTCCGCCCGATCAGGGGGGAGCCGGCTGGCGGCTCGATCGTGACGTGCCTGGGCTGGGCCGCACTCTCGGCGAGGAGCTGCTCACACCCACTCGGCTCTACACGCTGCCGTGCCTCGCTCTTGCCGCCACCCTCGACGTGCATGCGATGTCGCACATCACCGGCGGGGGGCTCGCCGCCAATCTCGCCCGCGTCGTGCCCGACACCGTCTCGGTTCGTCTTGACCGCTCGACCTGGTCGCCCCAGCCCATCTTTGGCCTCGTGGGTTCTGTCGGAGATGTCGCGCAGCCCGACCTCGACCAGGCTCTCAACATGGGTGTCGGCATGGTGGCGCTGGTGGCACCCGATGAGGCAGACGCCGCCGTGCGGCTGCTCGCTGAGCACGGTGTCGACGCCTGGATTGCCGGCGACGTCGCCGGTGCGGGCATCCACGGTGAGGGCGGATCCGTCACGCTCACCGGCGCCCACGTCTGACGGCCTGGGGGGTCGGCGCGAAATTATCGCCGTCGTTCGGTAGACTGCAATCACGACATACTGACTACTTTCTGCGAGGGGGTCGACCCATGGGGCGCGGCCGTGCAAAAGCCAAACAGACCAAAGTCGCACGCGACTTGAAGTACCGGACTCCGGACACAGACTTCAACAATCTGCAGCGCGAGCTTCACGGAGAGTCGGGCGAACCGATTCCCCAGCAGTACGTCGACATGGAGCGAGAAGACCCAGCCGCAAGTTGAGGCTGACCACGACGCACGACTGGCGTGA